>CAZAIE010000101.1:0-12018 GCA_964485035.1 uncultured Myxococcaceae bacterium
CGGTGCGGGCCCGGTTCGCTGCGGCCGAGGGACGCGAGGTGCTGGGCCGCCTCAAGGCCCTGATGGCGGCGCCGCTGTTCCGCTTCGTCTCCGAGCTGGACTTCGAGGTGCAGGGCGAGTCCTCGCTGGCGCCGGGGCTACTCGAGGGCGTGGTGCGGCCGCTGTACGCGCACAACGTCCGCGAGGTGTCGGTGGCCGCGTGGACGAACGCGTACCGGCTGCACCCCGCGCCGCTGCCCCGCCTGGAGCTGCCGTTCCCCAGGCTCGAGCGGCTGTGCCTCTCGTGCGCGAACAAGGACTACGTCGTCCCCGAGGGCATCGCCGAGCTTGCGCTCACCGCCGAGCGGCTGCTGCCCGACGACTTCCAGCGCATGGCCTGCTGGACCCTGCCCCGGCTGCGGTCTTTGACCCTGACCCTGGTGGGGACCGAGTCCCGGGCGGAGCCGGGCGTCCTGCGCATGCTCTTCGAGAACGTCTCCGGGTTCCCGGCGCTGGAGCGCCTGCGCATCGTGGGGTGCCGCTTCACGGACGTGCTGCTCGACAGCATGGTGGGGCGGCCGGTCATCGGCAGGCTGAAGAGCCTCGACCTGGCGCTGTGCGACTGCCGCAGCCCGGAGAACCGCGAGGCGGTGGAGCGGACCGCGCATGCCCTGAGCTGCGTGCGCTCGTATCGGCCGCCGGCGCTGGGATGAGAGACGCCGATGGATCTCTTGAAATGGAAGTACATGTTTCACAGGCCATGGCACAGCATTCGTCTGCTTCTCGCTCTGGCCTGCGCATCCGCGCCAGTTCGGGCGAAGACACTTCCTCCGTGTGAGACGGGGGTAGTCATGGAAGAGGATGGGCGACACTTCCAACTCACCCCAGGTGACGATGGCGGTCTCTCGGAGTGTGAGCCGCTGAGTGCGCAGGCCGGTCCGATGGGAGACTTTGGGCCTCCAATTGATTCGACTCGGTAGCGACTCCCGCTCGCGAATCCATCTGATGCCGACGGAGGGATCCAGGTGCGGGAGGCACGACACGCAAGCGAACAGAGCGAATGGCACCGGACGCACCTGGTTGCCGTCGTCCTGGCGATGGTCTTCGCTTCCTGCCGCGGGTCGGTCGGGCCTGCAGATGCAGGTCGCGGCGGGCTCCGACGGCCCTCCTGCGCCTATGGGCTCATGGAGCTGTCTTCGAACCAGGGTTGTAGGTACCAGTATTCGGATTGGCGGACCGAGGGCGGAGTCGTCTCCGAGCGCGTGGGTGAGGTCACCCCGAAGTGCGGCGAGTCCGCGCAGGTCTGTGGGGTCGAGGTCCGGTGTGATTGTGCGGACGAAGCTCGCGTGGGGACCGGGGGTGAGGTTTGGGACGGCGTCCACGTGCCCCGTGGAACGGCTGCGGCCGACCGGAAGTAGCGCTCCACCCTCGTGCCGCTCTCGTTCCTTTACCTGCCCCGCACCCTCGGGTAGCGTTCCGCGCTTTCTCCGACTCCCGGGGGGCGACATGAAGATCCACGAGTTCCAGGCCAAGGAAATCTTCAGGAAGTACGGGGTCCCGACGCCCAAGGGCTTCGCGGTCGGCAGCCCGCGCGAGGCCGAGCTGGCCGCTCGCACCCTGGGCACTCCCGTGGTGGTGGTGAAGAGCCAGGTCCACGCCGGCGGCCGCGGCAAGGGCACCTTCACCGACTCCGACGGCGGCCGTGGCGTGCGCCTCGCCAAGACCCCCGCTGAGGTCCGCCGGTTCGCCGAGGCGATGCTCGGCAAGACCCTCCGCACCATCCAGACCGGGCCCGCTGGCGCTCGGGTCCGCCGCCTCTACGTCGAGGAGGGCCTGCAGATCGCCCGGGAGCTGTACCTGGGCATGACCCTCGACCGCGAGCGCGCCCGCATCACCTTCATGGCCTCCGCCGAGGGCGGCGTCGAGATCGAGGAGGTCGCGGCGAAGCACCCCGAGAAGATCTTCCGCGAGGCCGTGGACCCGGCCGTCGGCTTCCAGCCGCACCAGGGCCGCAAGCTCGCCGACCAGCTCGGGCTCACCGGCGCCACCGCCGCGAAGTTCGGCAAGTTCTGCGCCGGCCTCTACAAGGTCTACGAGGGCACCGACGCCTCGCTCTGCGAGATCAACCCGCTGGTGGTGCTGCAGGACGGCGAGGTCGTCGCGCTCGACGCCAAGCTCAACTTCGACGACAACGCGCTCTTCCGTCACCCCGAGCTGGCGGTCTACCGCGACATCGACGAGGAGGACGAGGCCGAGGCCCACGCCAAGGAGTTCGACCTCAACTACATCACCCTCGCCGGCAACATCGGCTGCATGGTGAACGGCGCCGGTCTCGCGATGGCGACCATGGACACCATCAAGCTGGTGGGCGGCGAGCCGGCCAACTTTCTCGACGTGGGCGGCGGCGCGACCCGCGAGAAGGTCACCGAGGCCTTCAAGCTGCTCCTCGGGGACCCCGGCGTGAAGGCCGTGCTGGTGAACATCTTCGGCGGCATCATGAAGTGCGACGTCATCGCCGAGGGCATCGTCGAGGCCGCCAAGGTGGTCCACCTCAAGATCCCGCTGGTGGTCCGGCTCGAGGGCACCAACGTCGAGAAGGGCAAGCAGATCCTCGCGCACTCGGGCCTGGCCATCACCCCCGCCGACAACCTCCGCGACGCCGCCCTGAAGGCCGTCGCCGCCGCCAAGGCCTAGCCCCGGAGACCACCATGGCCATCCTCATCGACAAGGACACCCGGGTCGTCGTGCAGGGCATCACCGGCGGCGCCGGCAGCTTCCACGCGCAGCAGATGCTCGAGTACGGCACGCAGATCGTCGCCGGCGTCACCCCGGGCAAGGGCGGGACGCAGTTCGAGAAGCGCGTGCCCATCTTCGACACCGTGGCGCGCGCGGTCCGCGAGGCGGGCGCGAACACCTCCTGCATCTTCGTCCCGCCGCCGTTCGCGGCCGACGCGATCCTCGAGGCTGCCGATGCCGGCTGCCGCGTCATCGTGGCCATCACCGAGGGCATCCCGGTGCTGGACATGGTCCGCGTGTACCGCGCGCTCGAGGGCCGCGACGTGAAGCTCATCGGCCCCAACTGTCCCGGCGTCATCACCCCCGGCGCCCGCTGCAAGATCGGCATCATGCCCGGCCACATCCACGCGTCCGGGCACATCGGCATCGTCTCGCGCTCCGGCACGCTGACCTACGAGGCGGTCCACCAGGTGACCCAGCTCGGCATGGGCCAGTCCACCGGCGTGGGCATCGGCGGCGACCCGGTCCACGGGCTCGACTTCGTGGAGGTCCTGCGCCTCTTCAACGCCGACCCCGAGACCGAGGCGGTGGTGATGATCGGCGAGATCGGCGGGACCGACGAGGAGCGCGCCGCGGAGTACATCGCGCGCGAGTTCAAGAAGCCGGTGGTTGGCTTCATCGCCGGCCGCACCGCGCCCCCGGGCAAGCGCATGGGCCACGCCGGCGCGATCATCGCGGGCGGGAAGGGCACCGCGGCCGAGAAGGTAAAGGCCCTGGAGGCCGCCAACGTCCGCATCGCCCCCAGCCCAGCGGAGCTGGGCTCCACCCTGAAGGCGCTGCTCGGCCGCTGAGCCGCGCCGGAACTTCCACCCCAACCACCAACGAGGACACCATGGCCATCGAGAGGACGCTTTCCATCATCAAGCCCGACGCGCTGGAGAAGGGCATCGTCGGACGCATCATCAGCCGCTTCGAGAGCGAGGGGCTCAAGCCCATCGCCCTCAAGCTCAAGCACCTCTCGCGCCGCGAGGCCGAGGGCTTCTACGCCGAGCACGTGGGCAAGCCCTTCTTCGAGGGCCTGGTGGGCTTCATGACCCGCGGCCCGGTGGTGGTGATGGTGCTCGAGGGCGAGGACGCGGTCCAGGCGAACCGCCGGGTGATGGGCGCGACCAACCCCGAGAAGGCCGACGCGGGCACGCTGCGCAAGGAGTTCGCGACCAGCATGACCGAGAACACGGTGCACGGCTCCGACAGCCCGACCTCCGCGGCCCGCGAGATCTCGTACTTCTTCTCGGCCACCGAGATCGCCCCCTACGAGTACAAGCAGAAGAGGTAGCGGCATGGGCGCGGAGGCACCGACCGAAGCCCGCCCCGACCTGCGCTCGATGAGCCTCGATGAGCTCGAGGCCTTCGTCGCGGGGGTAGGCGAGAAGCGCTTCCGCGCCGACCAGCTCTTTCGCTGGATGCACCAGAAGCAGGCCGCGTCGCTGGAGGTGATGACCGATCTCCCCAAGGCCTTCCGCGAGAAGCTCGCCTCGGCGGCGTCGCTCGCGACGCTGACGATCGACCTCGTGCAGCGGGCGGCGGACGGCACGGTGAAGTTCCGGCTGCGCGCGGCCGACGGCAGCCTCGTCGAGGCGGTGTACATGCCCGACGAGGCGCGCCACACGCTCTGCGTCTCGACCCAGGTCGGCTGCGCCATGGGCTGTGCGTTCTGCCGCACCGGGACCATGGGCCTCGTGCGCAACCTCACCGCCGGGGAGATCGTCGAGCAGGTGCACCGGGTGAACGCCTTCCTGATCCAGGAAGGCCGGCCCGGACCGCGGCCGCTGACGAACCTCGTGTTCATGGGCATGGGCGAGCCGCTGCACAACTTCGAGAACGTGAAGCGCGCGCTGGACCTCCTGCTGCACGGCAAGGGACCGGCGTTCTCGCACCGGCACATCACCGTCTCCACCGCGGGCCTCGTCCCGATGATCGCGCGGCTGGCGTCCGAGACCGACGTGAAGCTGGCCATCTCGCTGAACGCGACCACCGACGAGCAGCGCGAGAAGCTGATGCCGGTGAACAAGAAGTGGAAGCTCGCCGACCTGATGGCTGCCTGCCGCGCCTTCCCGGTCAAGCAGGGGCGGCAGCTGACGTTCGAGTACGTGATGCTCGGCGGCGTGAACGACTCGCTGGACGACGCGCGGCGGCTGGTGAAGCTCGTGGCAGGCATCGAGGCGAAGGTGAACCTCATCGCCTACAACGCGAACCCTGGGCTGCCGTTCGCGGCGCCCGATCCGGCGCGGGTGAAGGAGTTCCACGACCTGCTGATCCGCGCTGGGGTGAACGCCATCACCCGGAAGTCGCGCGGGCAGGACATCGCGGCGGCCTGCGGGCAACTCGTGGCCTCTGGGCGGTGACGAGGGGCCGTCACTTCTCCTCGACGAGCCCCTCTGCCCCGAGGCGAGCCAAGGTCTCCAGCACCTCCTCAGGCGTGCAGTCGATGGGGAGCGGGACGACCACTTCCTCGCCACGCACGATGGCGCTGGCCAGCGCCTTCGCCTCCTTGACGTTGTAGTGGAAGGTGTCGTGGAACAGCTCGGCGCAGTCGAGCCACCGGCTGGCGAAGGACGGGGACCGGCCCGTGACCCTCAGCATCTTCATCGGCAGCTCCCCCCGCTCCCGCGTCCGAGACCGTTTCAGCCCGGCGCGGCGCCCGCGAGCCGCAGCAGCCGCTGTCCCTCCGCCCGCGAGCGCAGCACGCAGTCCTCGATCGCGAGGCCCCCGAAGAAGTTCCCGGTCACCGCGAGCGGCTCCTGCAGCACCGCGCCCTCGATGGCCTGGGCGATGGCCGCGTGCCCGAGCCGCGGGGAGGGGAGCACGACCTCGCGCTCGACCACCTGCTCGAAGCCGCTCGCGTCGACTCGCAGCACGGAGGCGATCCGTGCGAGCGCCGTGTCCTTCGTCGTCGAGGGCGGGAAGTGGAACGTGAAGCCGCGCCAGGTGGGGTCGGGCACGGGGTCCCGGGTCACCGCGGAGAAGAAGTCCGCCCCCAGCGGGATGAGGAATGTCATCGGCCCCAGCGGGGTCGCCTCGCGCTTCACGACGACGCCCAAGGAGCGCACCGGGGTCACCGCGATGCGCCCGAGCTCCGAGGCGATTTGGGGATGCGTCTTCGCGAGCAGCCTTGCGCCAACGTCCGGCGGGGTGGCCAGCGCCAGGAAGCGTGCGGTCCGCTCCGCTCCGTCCGAGAAGCGCACCCGGTAGCGCTCCCCGTCGCGGGACACCTCGGTCGCCTCGGCGTTCAGCTGCACCGAGATCTTCGGGGAGTCGAGCAGCACGTCCACGGCCGTCTGCAGCCCGCCCCCCAGGGTGAAGGACCTGGGCAGCTCCTTGCGGCGCTCCCGCTTCTTGAAGAGCATCTCCGCCGGGAACTCGTCGGCCGGCTGCGAGGGCACGGCAGCGAAGAGCGGCCCGAAGACCCGGGCGTAGTTGTCCGGCCCAACCAGCGCCGAGTAGTAGTCGCGGACGGTGCGCTGCTCCTTGCGGGCTCCGAACACCCGCGGGGCGTGCGCCAGCAACTGCCACAGCTTCAGCTCGGAGAACAGCGAGCGGACCTTTCCGTCGGCGTACAGCCGGAACGGGGCCTTCGCCCGCGGCAGCACCTTGTCGAGCGCGCCGCACGCCTCGAGCAGTTCCAGGAGCGTGCGGTAGGAGTTGTAGCAGGTGTGTGCCCCCAGCTCGAACCAGTAGCCCTCGGGCGCGCGATGCGAGTGCAGGCACCCGCCCAACCCGTTGGTCTTCTCGGCCACCAGGACCTCGAGGCCGCCGCGGGCACAGGTGTGGGCGAGGCTCGCGCCGCTGATGCCTGCGCCGAGGACGATGAGGTCGTGGTGCATGGAGAGGGCCTGGGAGGGTGAAGGTCGAGGGACCGGAGTCCTATCGTGGGGACTGCGGCGTGGCAACGTGGCGTGGACGAAGGCTCGCGATTCCCGAGCTGGGGGTGCCTTCCACGCAGTATGGAACGACGCTGGTCGAAGCCCTTGAACCGGTGTGGGCATCCAACGCACGCAAGGTGTTGGTGCCGAGGGCGGCGCCGGATGCGGCCTTTGGGCGCTGGGATGGCCAAAGCCTGCGTAGATGCTTGTCTTTTCGCGGTGGTGTGACGAGAATCACGGCGGTCCTTGGCGGTTGCATCGGTTCGCCGGAGGAGGCGGGTGTGGGCATGAGAGTCGTTTGCTGGGTCGCCCTGGTGGGCCTTTTCCCGGTCGCCGTGTGGGCGCAGTCCCAGGAAGCTCCCGACGCGGGAGCGCCGACGGAGCCAGCCGCCGTCCAGGCGCCTACGGTCGGACCCGATCCCCTGGCTGGGCCCGATCCCATGGCCGGCTCCGGATTCCTCGGTGACCTCGCCGCACTCGAGGACCAGCTCAACCAGATGGTCGTCTCCACGACCAAGGTGAAGCAGCGCGCAGAGCAGGCGCCGGCGGTGGTCACGGTGGTCAACGCCGAGGAGATCCAGGCGCGCGGGCTGCGGTCACTCGCGGACGTGCTGCGCACGGTCCCCGGCTTCTACGACGTCTACGACCTCACCTTCCACAACGTGGGCGCGCGCGGGGTCAGCGGCGGCGCCCGCGCCGCAGGCAACGTCGTCCTGGTGATGATCGACGGGATGCCGGTGGACGACCGCATCACCAACGGCAACTACTTCGGCGAAGAGCTCATCCCCATGGCGGTGGTGGAGCGCATCGAGATCATCCGTGGACCGGCCTCGGCGGTGTACGGGGCCAACGCCTACGTGGGCCTCGTGAACCTCATCACCAAGAGCGGGGAGAAGCTCTCCGGCGCCCGCGTCTTCGCCCATGGCAACGTCGAGAGCAACAACCTCGGCGGAGGCGGTGGCTTCGTCGTGGGCGGCTCGACCGAGAAGTTCGAGGCGCTGGTCGCCGCCCAGTACTCCTACCTCGACCGCTCCGGGATGGAGCTGCCGGACTCCAGTCCGCGCCTGGGCAACGCTTCCGACCCGCTGCTGGGGCGCAAGGACGCCGACGGGAAGTACACCTCGGCGAACGACCTCTCGCGGCCACGCTCGCTGTTCGCCCGCGCCTCGCTGCAGGGCGTGCTCACGGGCAAGCTCTCGCTCACCGGCTCGGTGGCCAACCTCGACTCCTCCGGCGAGTTCCAGGACTACGGCCCACTCACCCACGCCACCCGCATCCAGCGGCTGAACCAGAACTACCGCCTCAGTTGGGACGTGCCCATCACCGAGCGCGGCTCGCTCCAGGTCTCCGGGTCGTACTTCAACGCCGGCGCGCTCCCCGACGAGCGCCTGGACATCGGCCGCTCGGACTACGCGCTGGTGCGGCGCGCCTCCGCCCAGGGCTTCCGGCTCATGGCCGAGGGGCAGGGCCGCCCGTGGGACCCCGTCGCACTCCTGCTGGGCGTCGACTTCCAGCACGAGGACCACCTGCTGCAGTCGTTCGGCCACGTCTACAAGCACGACCTCGTGTCTCCGGACGGCTCGGTCATCCACCCCGCGGGCGCCATCCTCCCCGGCGTGCGCAGCACCGAGACCTTCCGCAACTTCGGGGGGTACGGGCAGGTGCTCGCGAACTTCAACGCGGACTGGAGCGGGCTCATCGGCGCCCGGGTGGACGTGCACAGCGTCTACGGCGCCTCCCCGTCCGCGCGCCTGGGCCTGGTCTGGGCGCCCGAGAACGGCACCTTCAGCGGCAAGCTGATGGTCGGCGAGAGCTACAAGGCCCCCAGCGCCGAGCAGCTGCGCACCGAGCCCATGACCATCCTCGACATCCGCGGGAACCCCGAGCTGAAGGTGCAGAAGGCCGACACCGCGGAGCTCGCCGGAGCCTGGCGCCTGCCCGGCGGACTGGGCGAGGTGACCGCGAACGTCTACACCGCGATGATCCGCGACCGCGTCGAGTTCATGCAGACGGGGCTCTACCTGCAGGCCCAGAATGTCCAGAGCGAGTGGATCGTCGGTGGCGAGCTGGACAGCCGCTTCAACCTCCACAAGACCTTCCAGCTCCGCTTCGCGGCCACCGTCGCCCGTACTGTCTCCCGCTCGGCCGAGTCCGACCTGGAGGGCATGCCGCAGGTGACCAACCCCCTCTTCCCGCCCTACCAGTTCCACCTGCTCGCGAACTGGCAGCTGCCCTGGCTGGGCCTGCGGGTCCTCCCCGAGCTGTCCTACGTCGGGCCCCGCTCCTCGTCCCAGTCCAATGCGCTGGAGCAGGGCTCGGACTACAGCGTCCCGGGCTACTTCTACGGCGCGCTCGCGGTCTCGCTGCCCCCGCGCAAGCTCTTCGGGGACACCGAGACCGGCCTGGCGCTGCGCGTGACCAACGTGCTGCACCAGCGCTACTCCGAGCCCGGCTTCGGGGGCATCGACGTGCCCGCCCGCGGCATCGGCGCGATGCTGACCCTCACCCAGTCCTTGTGAGCCCTGCGATGCGAAGCCTCCTTGTGATGGTCGGGTGTCTGCTGGCGCTTTCGGCGTGCGGTGGCGAGAAGGGCGAGACCCTGCGCATCGGCGGTCTCTTCTCCACCACCGGCCCGCTGGCCGAGAAGGGGTTCGCCCAGCTCGCCGCGGCGCGGCTCGCCGTCGAGCAGATCAACGAGTCGGGCGGCGTGCTCGGCAAGCGGCTGGTGCTGGTCTACCGGGACGACGGCAACGACGCGAACAAGCTGCAGCGCGCGGTGTCCGCGCTGGTGGACGAGTCGCAGGTCAAGGCCATCATCGGGCCCACCGGCAACGGGATGGCGCGGGGCGCCCTGCAGCACGTCGCCGGTCGCGCGCTGCTGGTCTCGCCGTCGGTCACCGCGGTGGAGTTCGAGGGCGCGGCCCTGTTCCGCCTCTGCGAGTCCGACGACGCCGAGGGGCGCCTGCTGGCCTCGCGCGCGCGGAGCACCGGAGCGAAGCGGGCGGCGCTGCTGCGGCGCGCCTCCAGCGACATCGGGCTCGCCTTCGCCGAGTACTTCACCCGCGGGGAGGGCCGCACCCTGGTCGCCGACCTCGAGCTGGTCCCCGGCAAGGAGTCCTACCGCGACGAGCTGGACGCGCTGGCCCGAGCGGCTCCCGACGTGATCCTCCTCGACGCGGACCCCATCGACGGCGCGCAGGTGGTGCGGGACCTGAACATGGGCCTCTTCCCGCGAAGCCTGCGCTGGTACTTCACCCACCCGCTGCAGGACGAGGCCTTCGTCACCGCGGCCGGGCCGCAGGCCTTCGGCTTCCCCCACGAGGGCACCGGGCAGACCCTGGCCGAGGGCCGGCGCTACCGCACCTACGCCGACGCGTACGTGGCCCGCTTCGGCAAGGAGCCGCCGATGGGGACCTACTCACCCAACGCCTATGACGCGGTCTATCTGCTGGCGGCGGCGATGGAGGCCGCGCAGGCGACCGACGTCGAGGCCGTGGGCGCGAAGCTGGTCCCGGTCTCGCTGGGCGGCACGGCCTACGGGCCGGACGAGTACCCGCAGCTGGTAGAGGCCATCCGCCGGGGCGAGGACGTGAACTACGAGGGCGCGTCGGGGTCGGTGGACCTCGGCGTCGACGGAGACACCGAGGCCCCCTACGACGTGTGGCAGGTGCAGGACGGCCGGATCCGGATGATCGCAGTGGCGCAGGGCGCCCCGAAGTAGGGCTTCGGGGCCCAACTCGAGAGGGGAGAACAACACATGAACGGGCGGATGCTGCTGGTGGCGGGCCTCGTCGCAGGCCTCGCCGGGTGCGACACGAAGGACGACCCGAAGCCGGATGCCGGGGCTCCGCCGACCAAGGTGGGCTTCATCTACGTCGGCCCGATCGCGGACTACGGCTGGACCAAGTCGCACGAGGACGGCCGGCAGTACCTGGAGAACTACGGCACCAACGTGAAGACCGCGTTCCGCGAGTCGGTGCTCCCCGACCAGGCCGCAGCGAAGATCAAGGAGCTGTACGACGAGGGCAACAAGATCATCTTCGCCACCAGCTTCGACTTCCTGCAGCCGGCGATGAAGGCGCCCGAGACCTTCTCGGACCTCTGGATGATGACCTGCTCGGGCTTCCAGAAGGCGCCGCGGGCCGGCAACTACATGGGGCGCCTGGAGGAGCCGCAGTACCTGGCCGGCATGATCGCCGGCAAGCTCACCAAGACCAACAAGATCGGCGTGGTCGGCGCCTTCCGCATCCACGAGCAGATCATGCACCTCAACGCGTTCGCGCTCGGCGTGCGCTCGGTGAACCCCGCGGCCACCATCCACGTCCGCTGGGCCGGGTACTGGTTCAACATCGGCATGGAGGAGCAGGCGGTGAAGGACCTCATCAACGAGGGCGGCGTGGACGTCATCCAGGGAATGACCGACACCAACAAGCCCATCCTCACCTCGGACGCGATGAAGACCCCGGGCGGCGCGACGGTGTGGAGCATCGGGATGAACAACAAGAACTACTGCAACAACGCCACCAACGGGACCTGCCTCGCGTCCGCGTACTTCACGTGGGGGCCCTACTACAAGAAGGTGGTCGACGAGATCGTCGCCAAGACCTACCCGGAGGCCGGCCGCATCGACTACCTGGGCTCCAAGGACATGGACATCGTGGGCATCGAGATGTCCGACAAGGTCCCGGCTGACGTCGTCCAGGCGGTGAAGGCCAAGCAGGACGAGATCACCCAGCAGAAGTTCAACGTGTTCCAGGGGCCGTTCAAGAACGCGGCGGGCGCCGAGTGGAAGAAGGCGGGCGAGAAGCTCACCGACTGCGAGCTGGACTGCATGGTGGACTACGTCGAGGGCGTGTCCGACTTCCCGGGCCCCGCCTGCACCACCGACGACGACTGCACCGGCAAGAATGCCCTCATCACCCTGAAGTGCGACACCACCGCGAAGAAGTGCGTGGCGGTCCTCCAGGACACCTGCAAGCTCCCGGGCGGAAAGCCCGCCGGCTGCCCGTAGCGGCCACCTCGGGACACATGCTCGCGGCGGGGTCCTCCCAGGAGGGCCCCGCCGTTTTCGTGCCCGCTATACTCCGAGTCGCTCCGACGTGGTCGTACTGAGGGCAAGCATCATGAACAGGTCCGGCCAGCTTTTCGCAGTGGTGGTTGCGCTCTCGTGCGGACGGTCGCAGATTTCTACCGAGAGGGACGCCGGAGGCGCAAGCGATGCGAGTGCTCTCGGACCGTCATGTGACCTGTCATCGGATTGGGAGCCAACGGCAGGCTTCGAGGCGACGTGCTCGAAGACGCAGTGCGCCGCTGACGAATGGGTCTACCACTTTGCAAGCCATCCCCTCCTCGTCGGGTGCGTCGAATATCGAGTGAAGGC
>CAZAIE010000102.1:0-8334 GCA_964485035.1 uncultured Myxococcaceae bacterium
GGGGGCGTCCTCGTCGGTCCGGGACGCGGAGCGCTCGGGGCTGCTCACGCCCGGGGGCGGAACCCTCGCGCCGGGAGCGAGCCCAGGCACGTCGCAGAGCCAGATCATCATTCAGCAGACGGGGACGGGCTGGAAGGTCGCGGCCATCGTGGTGCCCCTGGCGCTGCTGCTGGGCGGAGCCGTGGCCTACGTCCTGCTCGAGCGGGCGCGCCCGGCGCCGGTGGCTGCGCCAGTCGTGGCGCCACAGCCCGCACCGGTCGCTGTGCCTCCAGCGCCCGCATCCCCCGCGCCCTCGCGGCCGCAGCTGGTACAGCTCACGGTGAAGACTTCGCCGGCGGACGCGACCATCCTCCTGGACGGCGCGGCCGTGGCGAATCCGCTGCAGGTGCAGCTGCCCGTGGACGGCCAGCCCCACACGCTGCGCGTCGAGGCCCAGGGCTACCGGCCCGAGCTGCGGCAGGTGACGCTGGACCAGCCGATGCTGCTGGACATCGGGCTGCAACGTGAGGAGCAGGCCGTGGCGAAGAAGCGCCCGGCGACGGTCCCGGCGCGCCCGGCTCCGGCACCTGCGCCGACGCCTGCGCCGCCGAAGCCCGAGGACAAGCCCAAACCGAAGATCGACATCATCGCGGACCCGAACGTCCAGATCGTCGACTGAGCGGTTCCCGCCTGGGAGGCGTGCGTCGCGTGCCTGCGTGGCGCACGTCGGACTGGTTCGGCCGCGCCATGGGTCTCCAGCCGGACCGGCCTCGCTGTGATCGGAGCCAGTTCCAGGTCCCCCCACCGCTCTGCCCGGCGCTAGACTGTGGCCTCTTCCCGGCCGATTCCACCGAGGTCCCCATGCTCCCCCGTCTGCGCTGGCTCGCCGCCCTGGCTGCGGTCCTGACGGTGTCGTGCAGCAGCACGCCCACCGACACCTGCACCCTCAACACCGACTGCCCTGCGGGCCAGACCTGCGCCGGCGGGGTGTGCAAGCCCCGCTCCGACGCAGGCGCCGGGGACGATGGCGGCACCGACATCGAGTGGCCCGACGCAGGGCCCGCGGGCCGCGACGCGGGCAGCGACCCCTTCGACCCCAACAACCCGAACAAGGACACCGACTGCGACGGGCTCTCGGACGCGGTGGAGTTCTCCACCAAGTACGCCGGCGGCGCGCAGACCGACCCGGACCGCGCCGACACCGACGGCGACGGCCTGCTCGACGGCGTCGAGGCCGGGAAGACCAGCACCGTGGCCCCGGCGACCTGCCCCAGCTTCTCCGGCGACCGCGACCCGGCCTCGACGACCTCTCCGGTGCTCGCGGACTCGGACTGCGACGGACTCAAGGACGGTGAGGAGGACCGCAACCACGACGGGAAGGTGGACCCCGCCGAGTCCGACCCCAACAACCCGGACGGCGACGGCGACGGTCTCAAGGACGGGCTGGAGTCGGGCGTCGCGACCAACCCCGACCCGGCGCGTTGCCCGGCCTTCGCCGCCGACCTGGACCCGGCCTCGAAGACCGACCCGCTCAAGCGCGACACCGACGGGGACGGCCTTTCCGATGGCGCCGAGGACAAGAACAAGAACGGCAAGGTGGACCCCGGGGCCTACAGCGCCGGCGGCGAGACGGACCCGAACAAGGCCGACTCCGACGGCGACAACTGCGTCGATGGCGCCGAGGACAAGAACCGCAACGGCACCCTCGACTCCGGCGAGAGCGATCCGCTGAAGGGCGGCGACTGCACCTCCGGGGTCAGCGACACCGACTGCGACGGCATCGCCGACGCCACCGAGGGCCAGCTCGGCACCGACCCGGCCAAGGCGGACACGGACGGCGATGGCCTCAAGGACGGCCTCGAGCTGGGCGTGGTCAAGGCCCCGGCGCCCGCCGCCTGCCCCGGCTTCGTCGCCGACGCGGACCCCGCGGGACGCACCAACCCGCTCTCGGCCGACACGGACTGCGACGGGCTCAAGGACGGCGACGAGGACAAGAACAGGAACGGTCGGGTGGACACCGGCGAGACCGACCCCGCGAGCCCTGACACCGACGGCGATGGGCTGCTCGATGGCCTCGAGGCGGGCGTCGCGACCAACCCCGCGCCCACGCTCTGCCCCGGCTTCGTCGCCGATGCGGATCCTGCGACCACCACCGACCCCACCAAGGCGGACTCGGACGGAGACGGCATCCCCGACGGCACCGAGGACGGCAACCAGAACGGCAAGGTGGACTCGGGTGAGCTCAACCCCAAGAACGGCTCCGACGCCACGCCCACCGACATCGCCGCCTGCTCGGCCGCGAACCTGCGCGAGGTGCAGCTGCTCACCCGCTCCGGCCAGAAGGCCGACCTCGCCTTCGCGGTGGCCCCCGGGTTCACGGCCACCACCACGCTGACGCTGGCCGGCGACGCACGCGGGGCGATGGCCTTCGACACCGCCCGGCAGCTCGCGGGCTTCGCGCTCAAGCTGGGGACCGCGCCTGCCGGGGCCGACGTCAACGTGCAGCTGACCACGGTGGAGAACGCGCTCGCCGCGGCCGGCGCCCTGACCTCGCGCTTCGCCCAGCCCTTCACCACCTGGGACGGCTTCCCCGCCATCCGCGCGCAGTACCGCTTCACCCCCACCTCCGCGACGCGCAAGGTCGGCGAGGCGGCGAACGACCTCGTCTCGGCGCTGGCCTCGGGTGCCACGGGCCTGCTCGCAACGCCGGGGACCGAGGCCGGGCCCTTCCGTCTGAAGCTCGAGCTGGTGCGGCGCTCCTCCGCCAGCGTGATGGTGGTGGGCGCGCTGAGCCAGGAGGCGGCGGTGGACGCGGCCTCGGGCGAGCAGCGGCTCTTCGTCCTCGACGACCTCACCAACGGCTCGGCGCTGGGCCAGTTCGGCGACCGCGTCGGCGCGCAGTGCGACCGGTCCCAGGTCGCCGCGGACCAGGCCATCGACTTCTTGTGGGTGGTGGACAACTCCAACTCCATGGGCAACAAGCAGCTCGCGGTGAAGAACGGCGCGCAGGCCATGGCCGACCAGCTCCGCGCCTCGACGCTGGACTGGCGCGTGGCGGTGCTCTCCTCCGACGCGGATCGCATCCAGAGCTCTGTCTCGGCGTGGGACGCGCGGACCTACCCCGCCGCCAGCGCGCCCCGGTACTGCCCCTTCACGCGCAGCATCACCGACTTCCAGACCTGCATGTCCAAGGTGGGGGTCGCGGGGCGCGGCAGCGAGCGCTTCTTCCGCCCCGTCGCCTGCCTCTTGGGGAAGGGCAGCCCGGCCACGCCCTACGCCAACAACTGCGGCGTCACCGAGACCTGCCCGGCCTGCAACGAGTGGGGCTACACCTACTCGACCCCGCCTGGCACCTACCCGCTGCTCACCCGCTCGGCGACCGAAGACCCCAAGAAGCTGCGAAAGGACGCGTTCCTGGCCATCGTCTTCCTCACCGACACCAACGAGCAGTCGGACGAGAACGAGTACGACGCCTACGACGCAACCCCCAAGACCATCGAGCCTCCGGGCTCGCTGGATCGCATTCCGGCCTGGGTCTCGTTCTTCCAGAACTTCGACGGCGCGGGGCTGCCGCAGTCCAAGGCCTTTGTCGCCGGGCTGGTGTGCCCGCCCTTCCAGCGCTCCCCCTCCTCCTTCAACTCCTGCGGGGACGGGGGGATGAACACCCGCTGGCGCGAGTTCTTCGGCCGCTCGAACGGCGTCTACGCGGACATCCCGCTGGACACCGACGCGGACCAGGAGGCGCGCATCCAGGCGGCGATCAAGCTCATCGTCGACACCGCCATCGGCCAGGTCTCGCCCTACCACCTGAGCAAGGCCCCCATCTCCTCGACACTGAAGGTGGCGACCGAGGCCCAGCTGGTCGGCTCGTGCAACGCGAACGACATTCCGCGCAGCCGGGTGAACGGCTTCGACTACGACGGCGCGACGCGGACGCTGAAGTTCTACGGCAACTGCCGCCCCAAGGCCGGCCAGGCGGGCAAGCGCATCGCCGTCTCCTACCGCTACTGGACCGACCGAGGCACCAACCCCGACGGAACGACCCCGCCCTGCGGAGGTCGGTGCGTCGCGCCCCAGGTCTGCGACCCGGCGACCGACCTCTGCGAGTGCCCGAGCGACTGCGGCAGCGCGAGCCCCGGCCCCGGGTACATCTGCGACGCCGCCTCCTGCAAGTGGATCTGCTCGCCCGACTGCAACGGGCAGTGCGGCGCCAACTACATGTGCGGCTCCTCGTGCAGCTGCGTCTGCAACCCGCAGATGTCCTGCGGCCCTGGCTACAAGCCGGACCTCGGGGCGTGCACCTGCGTCTGCGACACCGCGGCGCTGGGCTGCACCGGGACCTACGAGCCCAACCCCACCACCTGCGCCTGCGTGTGCCGCGCGAACTGCGGCGGCTGCATCGCGGGCCAGACCTGCAACATGGCGGCCTGCCGCTGCGAGGACGGCCCGGGCTGACCGGGGGCAGGGGAGCGAGGATCGGGGGGCTTCGGCTCCCCGAAGCCGCGATCAGGCTTCGGGGAAGTACAGCTCGAAGGTCGTGCCCTGACCGGGCTGGCTCTCACAGCGGACCAGGCCCTGGTGCTGCTGGACCACCCGCAGCACCACCGCGAGCCCCAGCCCGGTGCCCTGCGGCTTGGTGGTGAAGAGCGGGTCGAAGATGCGCCGCTGCAGCTCGGCGGGGATCCCCGGGCCGTCGTCGTGCACCCGCAGCCGCGCGAAGCGTCCCTCGCGCGCCCAGCCGGCCCGCGCGGCGGCCTCGCGGTCGAACGCCACGCAGTCGGTGGCGAGGACGATCGTCCCCTTGCGGTCCAGCGCGTCGCGGGCGTTGAGCAGCAGGTTCGCCACCGCCTGGTCCACCTGCACCGGGTCTCCCAGGAGCCGCGCCCGGTGGGAGGCGACGTGCTCCACGTGGATGCCCTTGGGCATCGCCGGCCGCACCAGCTGCAGGGTCGCCGCCACGCGTGCGTCCAGGTCCACCAGCGTCGGGGCCGCGGCAGCCCGCCCCAGGGAGAGCAGGTGGCCCGCCACGCTCGCCGCGCGCTGGGTCGCCTCCCTGGCCGGGCCGAGGTCGGCGCTGCGCTCGGGAAGGTCCACCGCGAGCAGGTCGAGCGTGGAGAGCACGATGGAGAGGTAGTTGTTCAGGTCGTGCGCCACCCCGGCGGCGAGCACCCCCATCAGCTCCACCCGCTCCAGCGTCTCGAGCTGGAGCTGCAGCGCCTGCCGCTCCCGGTCCCAGGTGGCGCGCTCGTCGAGCGCACGGACGCGATCGATCGCCGCGGCGAGCTGCACCCCGAACACCACCAGCGCGTCCAGCTCCGCGGGGGTGGGGACCACCACGCCCTCGTCGCCGAACGAGCCCACCGCCAGCGCCCCCAGCAGCCTGTTCCCCAGCGCCAGCGGCACGTGGACGATGGTCCGGTTGTCCATGAGGTCCACGAACTGCTTGTTGGTGCGCGGGTCGCTCCGGGCGTCCTCCACCACCACGACCCCTCGCCGCTCCAGGACCTCCCGCAGCATCCCGTCTCCCTCGACGGGGATCCGCGGGGCCTTCTCGAAGACCACCTCCTGCAGCTCGCTGGACACCGCGAGGATGCGGAAGGCGACCGGGGGCTCCTCGCAGAGCCCGACCCAGGAGTGCTGGAAGCGGGTGAGCTCGCGGACCGCGCGCTCCACCACCCGCATCAGCTCGGTGAGGGACGTCCCCTCCTGCAGGGCCTGCGCATGTCGGAAGACGCTCTCCTGATCCACGGCCGCTCCTTCGTCCCCCAACGGTACGGCCGACACCCCACAGCCGCAATCGGGGCCGCCCCGCGGCGTACTCCCGGCGTGGCGGCGAGGCGGCATCTGTGGTGAGCTTCCGCGCGCCCGATGAACCCACTCCCCGAGGCACCCGTGAAGACCGTCCTCTACGTCCACTCCGGCACCGGCAACTCGCTGTGGGCGGCGCAGCAGCTCGCCTCGCACCTCCCGCCCGCGGAGGTGGTCTCGATGACGCGCCTGCCCTCGGGCCCGGTGCGGCCCGGCGCCGACGCGGTGGGGCTTCTCTTCCCGGTGCACATGTGGGGCGTCCCCCGGGTGGCGCGGGAGTTCGTGCGCCGGCTGGAGGTCGACCGGTCGGCGCATCTCTTCGCGGTGGCGGTGAACGCCGGGCAGGTTGCGCGCACGCTGGTGCAGCTGCGCGAGGAGCTGGCCGAGAGGAGCCTCGTGCTCGCGTCCGGGTACTCGCTGCTGATGCCCACCAACTATCTCCCGTGGGGCGGGCCGGGCCCGGCGGACGAGATGCAGCGGCGGTTCGCGGCGGCGCGCACCAAGCTCGAGGCCATCGCCACTGGCGTCCGGGCGCGGCGCGTGGAGCCGGTGGAGCAGGGCCCGCTGTGGCAGCGCGTGGTCTTCACCCCGCTCTACAACGTGAGCTACCCGCGCGTGCCCACCATGGACGCGGCCTTCTCCACCGACGACCGCTGCAACGGCTGCGGCACCTGCGTGCGCGTCTGCCCCGCGGGGAACGTGGAGCTGGTGGCCGGACGCCCGCGCTGGTCCGGGCGGTGCGACCAGTGCATGGCTTGCGCGCAGTGGTGCCCCACGCAGGCGCTGCAGGCGAGCAAGAAGACGGCGCGGTTCGAGCGCTACCACCACCCCGAGATCAAGCTCGCGGACATGGTGCGGCTGGCGAAGCCCGGCGCCTGATCAGCGCGGCAGCCAGACCAGGAAGCGGTCGGACTCCACCTGCAGGCGGCCGCCCAGCAGCGCGGCCAGCTCGGCGGAGACCGGCGCGCCCGAGCCCTGGCGGGGGTCGATGCTGGAGGAGAGGGCGCGCACCTCGACGTGGACGCCGTCCTCGACGGTCCAGCTCCGCACCCGGACCTCGTGGGCCTGGGGCGCGCCCTCCGGCACCCGGCGGGCGATGGCGAGCAGCATCCCCAGGAACAGCTCGCAGAGCAGCCCGGCGTCGGCCGCGCGGACCTCGACGGGGGCGAGTTCGGTCACCACGCGCACCCGGAAGCGCAGCTCGGCATTGGCCAGGCGGATGGCCAGCTCGAGCGCCGCGTTGAGCGCGTTCTCGGGGAGGCGCTCGGGGCTGGCGAAGGTGCGCAGGTCGCGCACGATGTCCGCGACCCGGGTGCAGCCGTCCACCGCGTCGCCCGCGGACTCGACCAACTCCTGGAGGTCTGCTTTGGGGAGCGAGGCTTCGGGCAGCTCCCCGAGCCGGCGGCGGATGAAGGAGATGCTGCTCAGCGCGGCGGAGAGGGGGTTGTTGATGTCGTGGGCCACCCCGGCCGCGAGCAGGCCCAGGTTCTCCATGCGGCGGGAGTGGTTGAGGCGCTGGTTCATCTCGCGGCGCAGCTGCTCCTCCTGGAGGCGCCGGTCGTCGATGGCCAGCGCGACCACCAGGAGCAGGACCAGCAGCCCCACCAGACCGAGGATGTCGGAGAGGTCCTTCTGCGTCTGGGTGAGGCCCTGCAGCAGCGGCGAGATCTGCGCGAAGCCCAGCTCCTTGCGCAGGAACGCGGCGGCGCAGACCAGGGAGCAGAGGAGCGTCCAGAGCCACGCGGCGGCGCGGCCCGCGACGTACGCCGCGAACAGCGGGATCAGCGCGCAGTACATGAGGATGGGGACGCCCAGGTCGTCCCGGGCCGTGGTCAGCGAGCCCACCCCCAGCAGGATGACGACCCCGAAGAGGTGCACGCCCACGGAGGGCGAGCGCGTCCAGCGCAGGACCAGCGGGATGCCGGCGGAGATCAGGGCCAGGCTGCCCAGGAGCACCGCGCCCGGGACGTAGCGCAGGCCAAAGAGGTGCTCGAGGCCGAAGAGCGCGAGCAGCGTCGAGGCGACGACCGAGAAGTGCACCACCAGCTGCGCGCGGTGGCGCGTCCCCGGGTCTGGCCAGGGCAGGTCCTGGCAGAGGTAGCGGCGCCGCCAGGAGGAGGCGGCAGGCGCGGGGGAGGGAGGCATCGCGCCGAGTCTAGAGGCACGGGCAGGGCAATACACCCGCCACGTTCGCGCCGTTGGGTCCGCGACGGATCAGGCGCCGAGCGCACGCTGGAGGGCGGTTTGGACCTGCTTGCCCGGATGACGTCGTCCGAGGCGCTCCAGCGCCCGTCGTCCCTCGCTGCCCGAGAGGCCGAGCCGGGCGATCGCCGCCAGGGCGAGGGACTGAGCGCGGGCGCCGTGCTCGGGGACGCGGACCAGCGCGGCGTCGATGGCGCGCTCCAGCTGCCCGGGTGCGATCTCGGCGACCGCCCAGACCAGCCCGCGGAGCACCGCGACGCTGCGGCGGGAGAGCATCGCTTCGGGGACGAACAGGTAGACGACCTCGTCGCCGACCGAGTAGCCGCGGTCGATCGCGTAGGTTCC
>CAZAIE010000102.1:8344-11931 GCA_964485035.1 uncultured Myxococcaceae bacterium
GACCTCGTCGCCCAGGACCGTGTGCCGCTCGTACCGGCCGCCCTCGCCCGCCGGCTCCTCGAGCGCCGCGAGCCAGCGCTCGAGCAGTGCCTGGGCACGGCCGGCTCCGGACGCGGCGAGCAAGCGGTTGGCGGTGCGGGTCCAGGCGGCCTTGGGGGCGGAGCCCGTCGCGGTGGACGCGTGGTCCACCAGCGGAGTGAGCACCTCGCGGTCGGCGAACGGCAGGGCCTGCCACACCGACTCGGCGGCGCGGCCGAAGGCGTCGCCCTCTCCCGAGACCGGCCGACGCAGCCCGGGGCGCGCTGCGAAGAAGAGCCCCAGCGCGCGCTCGACCGATGGGTCGGGCTTCTGGTTCAGCAAGCTACCCGAGATCCGGAGGAGCGCTCCGTCGCCCGCTCCCGCGACCAGCGCGGGGACGAGCCCAGGCCAGGAGAGCTCTCCGACGAACGGGGAGCCAACGAGCCGCTCCATGGCAGGCACCAGGACCTCGGCGGGCGAGAGCAGGAGGTCCGATCCCAAGACCGTGACCGCCTGGAGGAGGCGTCGGGTGGCGGCCCAGGGGGCGAGGTCCTGCTGGTGGAGCGCCTGCTCGGGCCGCAGGCTCCCCTCGGCGAGCGCGCGCCGGATGCGGCGGCGCTCGGCGTCCTGTGCCTCCTCGAGGCCAGCGGCGGCGGCCAGCCATTCGCACGCGAGCCCTGCGCGGTCTGTCGCTCCCGCAGGTGCCGGGCCCGACTGCTGCAGCAGGAGGTCGGCAGCGCGGGGCCAGCGGTTCCGGAGCACCGCGGCGATGCGTGAGGCCTGTGACTCGGAGAGCGGAGCGGTCATCGCGGGCGACGGCGGACATGAATGGGGGCTGTCGGAATGGCCTTCCGGCAGCCCCCGGTTGCGGTCATGTGTCGGGCCCCACGGCATTTAAGGCCACCGGTCAGATTGAGACGATGCGCTCTGCGATTGAGCTACCCGACTCCAAGAGGTACTGCGAGCAGTCGGGGCCGGAGTTGCACCGGCATCTCATCGTTCGGGTCGGTGGTCGTTCGATTGGGGTGGACGGCCGCGCGACTGAGTCTGGAGCCTCCAGCTTGAGTTGGTCTCCTCCTGCCTCTACCGCGTTGGGCTACCCGGCCCCAATTGGCCGGGGCTGGACTCGAACCAGCACTGGGAGAGGAAGCCAGGGTTCATCTTTCGCTTCAGTCTGAGTCTCAGCTTCTTGCTCCGCCCGGAGTTGTAGCGCAAAGCGGGGGCGGCGCGCACCTCGTCGCGGGACCGGGAGCGGTCGCTACGGGACGTCCAGCGGCTCGACCCCGAAGACGTTCGGCAGCTCCCACAAGCGGTCGTTGGCGTCGTTCTCGTTGAAGTCGGTCTCGTAGCTGCCGATGCGCGTCCACGACTCGGCCTTGGTCCGGAGCACCAGCGAGGCCTCGGGCCCGCCCTCCATGTAGATGGCCTGCTTGAGGTCGATGGGCAGGGTCAGCAACTGGTCGATCAGCTCGTGCGGCGTCGTCGGCGAGCGCACGTGGATGAAGAGCACGTGCCCCTTGCCGTCGAGGCCGATGAAGGTCGCGCTCCACTTGCGCCTGTTCTCGTCCCAGTGGTTCTTGCCCTTGCAGTCCACCATCCGGATGCTCTGCAGCGCCACGCGGTAGCGGGTCACCCCCGCCTTCGCGTCGTCGCAGAGCGTGTCGAAGATGCGCACCGGGGGCAGCCCCTTCTCCTTGGGGTCGAACGCCAGCACGGCCTGGTGGTTCCGGCGCGGGTTCCAGGTGGGGACGAACACCTTGTCGTCCAACTTGGCGAAGCCGACCGGCGACCGCCCGTCCTCCAGCGAGAACATCCCGGCGTTGATCACGAGCGGGAAGTGGAACAGCGCGGCCCAGGTGCCGGCGTCGTTGCGCTTGGGCAGCGACTGGGCCTTCACCGAGACCAGCCGCAGCCTGCGCCGCGAGGGGTCCATCCGCGCCACGTAGACCTTGTTGTCGCCGATGGCAGACGGCTTGGGCAGGGCGAGCACTGCGGTCTCGAGCCCGGGCTCCACCTCGTGGAACACCGAGGCCGCTGGCGCGGCCGCCAGGACGGCACAGAGCAGGGCGAGCATGCGGGCTACTTCTTGTCGAACAGGTAGCCGAGCAGGGCGTCGCCGTAGCGGACCGGCAGCGCCTCGTGGGTGTTGGCCTCCTCGCGGGCGAACTTCACCGCGCGCTGCAGCTTCTCCACCCGCTCCAGCATCTCGTTGACCTGCCGCGCCGGGAGCGCGCCCGAGAACTTCACCGTGGTCCAGTAGCCGACCACCACGTCCTCCATGAACACCTCGACCTGCGCCGGGTGCTTCTCGGTGGCCTCGGCCTTCACGTGGTTGCGGGGAATCTTCTTGGTCTTGTGCGTCTGCGAGGGCGGGGTGGCGAAGCAGGCCTGCGCGTCGTTGTAGGCCCACTCCTCCGAGGGGTCGAGCGTGGGCAGCTTCTCCACGAAGGTCTTCAGGTCCACCAACTGCTTTTCCAGCCAGAGCAGGTAGGTCGCGGGCACGTCCTTGGCCAGCACCTTCCCATCGACCACCACGTCGGCCTTGGCCACGCAGTTGGTGGTGTCGCGCTGGGCGGTGACGTCGAAGAGGTCCACGAGGATCTCGCGGACGTGCTTGATCACCTCGTCGGTGCGCTTCTGCACCCGCGTGGACTCGGCGGGGAAGCGCTCGCCGGCGTCGTCCAGCGGCTTGTAGGTGCGGCTGATGCCCGAGAGCAGCGCGTTCTTCTGCAGGTCCTGGTGCGCGTCGGTCAGCTCCTTCTGCGCGCGCGTCTTCACGCCCTTCTCGATGGCGACGATCTGGTTCAGGCGCTGCGTGGCCATGGCGACCTCTGGGTTTGGGAGAGCGGTGAGTATAGCCAGCTACGCCGGCAGCGCGGCCGCGAGTTGGCGCCACAGCGCGGGGTCGAGCCCGGGAGCGGCGAGGCATCGTGGCGGAACCGCTCCTGCCCTCAGCGCGCACACGAAGGTCTCCTGCACGAGGAGCGCGTGCGGGTCCTCGAGGACAGTCTCCGCCACGCAGATCGTATGACCTTCCTCCGAGCGGCGAGACTCAGACAATGGCTCTTTGCGAGTTCCAGCGCCGGCTCTCCGACGACATCGACCCGTTTCATGACCGCGAGGCTGCCCTTGCCGTGTCGTGGCCCCGGGACCGACAACACCGGCAGACGGGCCTTCGCCGATACCACGCACCCACCACCGCGACAAGAGGCCCGAACCTCGAACAACTTGGCGACCTAGTGTCTCTCGATCCTCGCGCCAGGTGTCTTGTTTGGCCGCCTTCGCCGCGGTACGACAGGACAATCCACGGGGGGCGGCGAGGCCGCCTTGGATGTCGTCAAGCACAGCAACTTCCTGATCATCGGCACCTGCCGACACGTCGTCGTGGACGTGCTGCGGGGCGACCCGGGGCTCGACGCGCTCGAGGTCCTCTTTGCACGTGGCCGTGAGCTGGGGCCCCGCTACCCCGAGGGCGTCTTCTTCCTGAACGTCCTGGAAGCACGGGCCTTCCTCCCCTCGCCCGAACAGCGCAAGGTGATGCGCGACAAGATCGCCAGCCTGCACCGCAC
>CAZAIE010000103.1:0-11844 GCA_964485035.1 uncultured Myxococcaceae bacterium
GACCTGGGGGCTGGCGGGGGCGGACCGCCTCGCTGCGCGAATGAAGGCCACCGCCGCGCGGGGCGGCTGAGGTAGAGTTCCGGCGTCGGGGCGGGGTGTTGGACCCGAGATGACCCTGGGAGTCGCATGGGAATCCCGTTTGGCCGGTACGAGCTGCTCAAGCGCATCGCCGCAGGAGGGATGGGCGAGGTCTTCCTCGCGCGCCAGGTGGGGATGCAGGGGTTCGAGAAGCTGCTGGTGGTCAAGGTGCTCCTGCCGCACCTGGTCGAGGACCGCGAGTTCGTAGGGATGTTCTTCGACGAGGCCCGCATCGCCGCTCGCCTCAACCACCCGAACGTCGCGCAGATCTTCGACCTCGGCGAGCACGAGGGGAACAACTACATCGCCATGGAGTACATCCACGGCGATGACGTGGTGCGCCTGTGGAAGGCGGCGCGCATCGCCGGCACCCCGGTCCCGCTCGCGCTGGCCGCGCGCATCGCCGCCGACGCCGCCGCGGGCCTCGACTACGCGCACAAGGCGACCGACGCCAACAACCGGCCGCTGGGGCTGGTGCACCGCGACGTCTCTCCCCAGAACATCCTGGTCACCTTCGACGGCGGGGTGAAGCTCATCGACTTCGGCGTGGCCAAGGCAGCCGGCCGCGCGACCCACACCGCGACCGGGACGCTCAAGGGCAAGTACTCGTACATGTCGCCGGAGCAGGCCGCCGGGAAGGCCATCGACCACCGGTCCGACGTCTTCGCGCTGGGCGTGGTGCTGTACGAGATGGCCACCTCGCTGCGGCTGTTCAAGCGCGATACGGAGATCTCCACGCTGAAGGCGGTGGAGGCCTGCGAGATCGCCCGGCCCGCCGAGACCAACCCGGCCATCGACCCCGAGCTCGAGGGAGTGATCCTCAAGGCGCTCGCGCGCGACGTGGACGAGCGCTACCAGGACGCCGCCCAGTTCCGCCTCGCCCTCGAGGAGTGGATGGTGCACACCCGGCAGGCGGGCTCCTCGGCGCACCTCGCGGCGTTCATGCAGACCCTCTACGCCGAGCGCCTCGCCGCCGAGCGCGCCGAGGGCAAGCCGTTCTCCGACTTCGAGGGCACCCCCTCGGCCATCTTCCGCCGCGGCCCGGCGTCGATGGTCGCGGAGGCCGGCCGCACGGTCTCCGGGCGCAGCCCCGGCGCCTCGCCTGCCGCCCCGGCTCCTGGCAAGAGCCGCCTGCCGCTCTTCGCCGGCCTGGGTGCGGCCCTCCTCGTCGCCGGCGCGGGGGTGGCGTATGCCCTCTGGCCCAAGCCGCCGCCGCCTTCTCCTCCCGTGGTCGAGGTGCCGGCGACGCTCTCGGTGACGACCCGGCCCAGCGGCGCCCGCGTGCTGCTCGATGGGGTCCAGGCCGGGCTGAGCCCACTCCAGAGCATTGCGCTTGGGAACGGCAAGAAGGCCACCGTGGAGATCCTGCTCGACGGCTACCAGCCGGTGAAGCAGGAGGTGCTCGGCCGCCCGGGGCAGGCGCTGGACCTGACGCTCGAGAAGGTCGCCGTCGTGCCGGCGGCGCCCGCCCAGGTGCTGCTGAAGCTGACCAGCCAGCCCCCCGGGGCCACCGTCTCGCTGGGCGAGCTGGTGCTGGGCAAGACCCCGCTCGAGCATCGGCTGGACAAGTCCGAGGCAGAGCTGGCGTTCAGCTTCAAGCTCTCCGGCTATCGGCCCGAGAAGAAGAGCGTGGTGCCCTCCTCCGACGGCGAGGTGCGCGCGACGCTCGCGAAGCTGGGCGGGGCGGCGAAGCCGCCGCCGGGCGACGACCTGGGCATCAAGACCGGCCGCTGAAGACGCATCGCACCCCAGACCCAAGGAGGACGCCGTGACCCTGCGCTCGCTCGCGCCGCTGGCCCTCGCGCTGGTGCTGCTCCCTGTTCCCGCGGCCGCGGACAACACCGCTGACGAGGCCGACCTGCACTTCCGCCGGGGCGTCGAGGCCTACCGGGCCAAGCGCTTCGACGACGCGCTGGTGGCCTTCTTCCAGTCCAACCGCCTGGTGCGCAACCTCAACGTCGTCCACAACATCGCCCGCTCCTACGAGCAGCTGAAGATGTACGACGAGGCGTACCGCTACTACCGGGAGGTGCTGGGAGGCCTGCAGGCCGGCGAGGAGCGGCGGGCGGTGGAGGAGGGGCTGGCGCGCATCGCGCCCCGCGTGGCGCTGCTCACCGTGACCACCAACCCGCCCGGAGCGGAGATCTACGTCGGGCGCAAGGACCTGGGCTCGCTGGGAGCGGCGCCGCAGACGCTGGCGCTCCCGCCGGGCAAGTCCACGGTCATCCTCTCGCTGCCCGGGCATCGCGAGGAGAAGCGCGAGGTACAGCTCGCCGTGGGGCGCACCGCGGCGCTGGAGGTCCCGCTCGAGTTCGTCTGGGCGCGGGCGCGCCTCGAGGGCGAGCCCGAGGGCGCGGAGGTCCGGGTGGACACCGCCGAGGGGCCGGCCGAGGGCAGGGTCCCGGGCGTGGTCCGCCTGAAGCCCGGACGGCACATCCTGAACCTCTCGGCGCCGGGGTTCGTGTCGGCGCAGCTACCCGTGGAGCTGCAGCCGGACCAGGAGATCTCCCTGCCGGCGGTGCGCCTCCAGGCCATGCCCACCCCCACCGGGAGTGTGGTGGTCACCTCGAACCACGAGGGCGCGCTGGTGCGCGTGGACGGCAAGGACTCTGGCTTCACGCCGGCGGTGCTCACCCTGCCAGCGGGCCGGCACCGCGTCGAGGTGTCGATGACCGACATGCGGACGTTCTCGCGCGAGGTGGAGGTCGGGGCGAGCGCGACGGTGCAGCTGCGCGCCGAGCTGCGCTTCGGCGGGGCCAAGACCACCGCAGCGTCCAAGACCGAGACCAGCGTCGACGAGGCGCCCGCGTCGATCACCCTCATCACCCGCGACGAGATCCGCGCGTTCGGCTACCAGACCCTGGGAGAGGCGCTGCGCGGGGTGCGCGGGGTCTTCACCTCCAACGACCGCCAGTACGAGAACCTGGGCATGCGCGGGTTCGCGCCCCCGGGCGACAACAACAACCGCCTGCTCGTCCTCTACGACGGGCACCAGGTGGGCGACATCGTGGGCGGCAGCTCGTACGTGGGCCGCGACCTGGACATCGACCTCACCGAGGTGGACCGCATCGAGGTGGTGCGGGGCCCCGTCAGCTCCCTCTATGGCACCAGCGCCTTCTTCGGCGTGGTGAACGTGGTCCCCCGCCGGAACCTGGGCGAGCACTACGTCGAGGGCAGCGCCAACGCGGGCGCCCTGGGCCAGGTGGGCGGGCGCGCGACGGGAGCCTACAAGGGCGGGGGCGTGGACGTGTTGGTCTCCGCGGGCGGCGTGCGCATCCGCGGCGACGAGCTGTTCCAGGTGCCGCTCGATCCTCCGGCGCTGGTGCGCGACCGCGACGTGGAGACCGCGTTCCACGGGACGGCCCGCGCCCGGTGGAAGGGCCTGTCTCTGCTCGCGGACGTCAACAGCCGGGCGAAGCAGCTCCCCACCGGCGCCTTCAACTCGCTGCTGGACCAGCGCGGCACGCAGGTGCTCGACCAGCGCGCGGTGGTCGAGCTGCGCTACGAGCATGCCTTCGCGAGCGGGGGGAACCTCGCGGCCCGGGTCTACTACGACGCCACGCGCTACGAGGGGAAGTGGCAGTACGCCGAGGGGGAGCAGACGGACTGGACCAGCGGCGACTGGGGCGGGGTGGAGGTGCGGTACCGCACCTTCGAGTTCCTGCGCCAGCATGTCACCGTGGGGCTCGACGTCCAGCAGCAGTTCCGCCTGGCGATGAAGGTGATGACCGGCGAGAACCAGGGCATCGACGACTCCCGGTCTTTCACCGTGCTCTCCGCGTACCTGGCGGACGAGCTGCGGATCGCCGACGAGTTCCTGGTGAACGCGAGCGTGCGCGCGGACGAGTACCTGGGCAGCTTCGGCTTCACCGTGAACCCCCGCCTGGCGCTCATCGGCAAGCCGTGGAGCGGCGGGGTGACCAAGCTCATGGGCGGCCGGTCGTTCCGCGCGCCCTCGGCGTACGAGCGCTACTACCACGACGGCATCGTGAACCCCGTGACGGGCGAGGTGGACCGGTACCTGAGCATCAAGCCCAACCCCGACCTCAAGCCCGAGGTCATCTACACGGTGGAGCTGGAGCACGCCCAGGAGATCGGCGACCTCAAGGTCGTGGGCGCGCTGTACGTGAACTTCCTCTCCGACCTGCTCCAGGACGCGCCGGACCCGGCCGACGGGCTGCTGCGGTCGGTGAACGCGCCCGGGCTGGTGCGCACGCAGGGCGCGGAGCTGGAGCTGCGCTGGCAGCCCCAGCGGCTGGCGGTGGTCTCGGCGGCGTACAGCTTCCAGCAGATGATCATCACCGGCATCTCCGACCCCGACGAGCGGGCGCGGCTACGGGCCAACGCCCCGGGCCACATGTTCTCGCTGCGTGCGATGTTCCCCCTCGCCGCCCCCTTCGTCGTGGGCTCGGCCGAGGCGGTGTTCAACAGCGCGCGGCCGCTGCGCGAGGGGACGGGGACGAGCGGGGAGTTCCTGCTGCTGAACGTGGGGCTCTCGGGCGAGCTCCCGGGCGGCCACTTCCGCTACTTCGCCGGAGCCCGCAACCTGCTGGACCAGCGCGCCCAGTTGCCCGCGGGGACCGACCTGCCGGCGCTGACCACCCCCACCTACGGGCGCACCTTCGTGCTGCAGGTCTCGGCGGCCTACTGACCCTCGCCACTCCTTGACAGGGGGGATTTCCGTTCGATAGAGGCACAGCGCATGGACACCTACGAAGACCTCATCTTCCGGCTAGGGGACGTCGCCTACGAGCGGCTGTGGAACAAGCCCAACGCCCCCAAGGGCGTGGGCCGGGTGATCAAGGCGGCGGAGGCGTACGAGGCGCGGCAGGTCGAGCTCCACGAGGTGGAGGAGCTCATGGACGCCGAGGAGCAGTCGTACAACGAGTTCCGCGACGCCTGCGCGCAGGAGGACGGGGAGTGCCAGGCCCTGGTGGAGAAGCATGCCAAGGCGGTCTCCATCGCCGAGTCCAAGGCGAAGTCCATCGAGTCGAAGCTGGTCTCGCGCCGCAAGGACGTCACCGCCGGGCGCAACGCGCTCGCCAAGTTCGAGCTCCAGGTCAAGGACATGGAGGCCATCGGCGAGGAGGGCAAGGCCAAGGTCGCGCGGGAGAACCTGAAGAAGGCCAAGATCGACCTGATGAAGCGTGTCCGCGAGTGCGAGGACATGCAGGTCGAGTACGACAAGATCATGAACCCGGAGACGGGCCCCGCCGCCGAGGCCGTCCGCGCCCGTCGGCGCCAGAAGGACCTCGAGATGCAGCTCGACGAGCGCACCGAGGCCTACAACGCCCGCATCACCGAGTTGAACGACGACGCGGCCGAGAAGGACGAGGCGGTCAAGGCGGCGAAGAACTACTACGACCAGTCCCTGTACGGGCTGGGCGAGGAGGTCTACAGGCTGCGCATCCCCGACCCCGCGCTCTCGGCCTTCTACCCGAAGATCGACAAGCTCGCGCGCTAGGCCGGTCCGGGCTGCTTTCGGGGAGGGGCGGGTGCGAACCCTTGCCTTCCCGGCGGCGTGTCGGATAGGCTGCGCGCCCTTTTGGTGGCCTCGGAAGAGGTCTTTCAGGGGAACCGCTGCGCGTGACGCACGTTCCCGGCAAGGAGCAGCACATGGCGAAGGGCATTCTGGGTACGAAGGTTGGGATGACGCAGATCTTCGCGGAGGATGGCACCACCATTCCCGTGACCGTGGTGCAGGCGGGTCCGTGCACTGTCGTCGACAAGGCGACCATGGAGCGCAACGCCTACTCGGCGGTCAAGGTCGGCTTCCTGCCCGTCGCCGAGAAGAAGCTGAACAAGGCCGAGCAGGGCGTCTTCAAGAAGGCCGGCGTCCCGACCATGGAGATCCTCCGCGAGTTCCGCCTGGAGGCCAAGGAGGCCGAGGCGCTCAAGGTGGGCGACCAGATCAAGGTCGACATCTTCCGCAAGGGCCAGTTCGTGGACGTCACCGGCATCACCAAGGGCAAGGGCTTCCAGGGCGTCATGCGCCGCTGGAACATGAAGGGCGCCGCACGCGACAGCGCCTCGAGCCACGAGCACCACCGGCACATCGGCGCCGTCGGGCAGCGCAAGACCCCCGGCAAGGTCTGGAAGGGCAAGCACCTCCCCGGCCACTACGGCGTCGAGCAGGTGACCATCCAGAACCTGCAGATCGTCGAGATCGACGCAGAGAACAACCTCCTCCTCATCCGCGGGGCGCTGCCCGGGCACAAGAACAGCGTGCTCGAGATCAACCCCTGCGCGAAGGGCATCGCCGACCGCCCGGTGGTCGCGAAGATCGAGGAGGAGGACAAGAAGAAGGGCAAGAAGTAGCCCAGCGTCTCCAGAGGGGCCATGGCGCACGTGCACGAACCCTCGGGCCGGCGCCCTGCAGGGACCCGGCGATTGGCCGGGTTCCTGCTCCTCGCCCTGGCCCTTCCTGGCTGCAGCGGGTCCACCCAGCGCAAGCTTGCGCTGGGCGCGCCCTGCAGTCCGGTGAAGTCCGGCGAGTGCGCCGATCGTCTCTGCCTTCCGCTGGACGGCGAGAGCGGTGTGTGTGCCCGGTACTGCCCCGATGGCTCCTGCCCCGACGGCTTCGGCTGCGAGGACACGGGGAAGCACGGGTGGGTCTGCCTGCGCAGCGCCCGCTGCGTCGAGGCCGCTGATTGTCCCTCGGGCCACCAGTGCGATGTCGCCACCGGGCGCTGCTATGTCCGGATGGCGCGGCAGGCGTGCTCTCCCTGCACCAGCGACCTCCAGTGTCCGGCCGGCGGCGGGTGCTTCGCGGTCCCCGGCTCCGGCGAGCGGTACTGCACGGTGGCCTGTACGGCGGAGGGGGGCTGCGCCGCAGGTTTCGTCTGTCGGGAGGTGCCGTTCTACGAGAACGGTCCGACGCCCGAGCTGCGCCGGCAGTGCGTCCCGGCGAACCCCGCTGGGACCTGCGAGGCGGGCCGCGGGCTCTGCGCCCCCTGCACCGGCGACGGCGAGTGCGGCGGCTTCGCGGACCTGTGCGTGCGCAACGTCGTCTCCGGCGAGCAGTTCTGCGGCCGCGTGTGTGAGCCCGGCGGCGCCGCGTGCCCGGCTGGCTTCTCCTGCCGGGATCTCTCGGGATACGGGGCGGGCCCCCACCAGTGCGCCCCCGACTCGAACACCTGCCGCGAGTACTGCGACGCCGCGGACGAGGGCGGCCAGGTGGCGCAATGCGGCCTCGGCCGGCAGTGCGACCTCGCAACCCGGACGTGCCAGGGGGCCATCGACGGGCGGCAGTGCGCCCCGTGCGTGGACGACGACGACTGCCGCGGTGGCCACGGGGCCAACCAGTGCGTGGTCAACTCCTGCTCGGACTGCGAGGCGAAGGGCGAGTCCTTCTGCGCCGAGCCCTGCCCCTGCCTCGAGGCGGGGTGCGCTGACGGCACCCGGCAGTGCGGCCAGCGCTCGGGGCTGGGGTTCGTCTGTGCCCGGGTTGGGGCGGGCGCCTTCTGCGTGCCCCAGGGTGGCAGCTGCCGCTCCGGGCTCGGCCGGGTCGGCGACGCCTGCGCGAGGGGCGCGGCCGACTGCCTCGGTGGTCTGTGCCTCTCCTACGGCGGGACCACGCGCTGTTCGGCACCTTGCCGGACGGACCTCGACTGTGGCGACGTGCGGGCCTTCCGGTGCTGCGAGCGGGCCGGGGAGTTCTACGACTGCACCCGGCGCACGGCCGCCGACGATGGCCCCTCGGCGGGCGCCGGCGTCTGTGCCCCCAATGGCGGCTGGTTCGGCGACGACTGCCGTCCTGGACGCCCGCCCTGCCAGAGTGGCACCTGCCTCGACCTCGGGACCGCCCAGGTGTGCACCGAACCCTGCGGCGCGGGGGACTCGTGCCGCCCGGGCTTCATCTGCCGGGACGCCTTCCAGGGGGCCGAGGTGCGGCGGGTCTGCTTTCCCGACGGTGGAGGCGGCGTCGAGAGCGACTGCGCGTTTGGTCCGGCCGCCTGCTCCGAGCGGATCTGCATCAAGAAGGACTCGGGACCGGTGTGCTCCAGGGCGTGCAGCGATGGGGCAGACTGCCCCGCCGAGTGGACCTGCTCGGAGGTCTCTCCCCTGGGGCAGGAGGACCGGCTCCAGGTGTGTCTCCCGCCGGGAGTGACTTCGCCCTGAGTGAACCCTGCCCGCGGCAGGGGACGGGCGGTGGAAACCCCGTGAAAAGCACACGGTTTCCACGCTTGATGGTTTTTGAACCCGTGTGGTAAGTCAGTGCGTCCTCAAGCTGGAAGGCCATGCGACCCAGGCGCCTTACGCTCTCTCTCGCGGTGGTCCTACCTGCCCTGACGGGGGTGGGGTGCTCCGGCTGTGACGACGATTCGACCATCGCCGTGAGTGAGGAAGCGCGCGTCCTCGTCGGCAGCCCCGCGGTCGAGACCGCCACGCCAGTGGTGAATGCCGCTCCCGACGCTGGGCTGGCTGAGTTCCGGCTCAACGTCCCCCGCCAGTGCGACTTCTTCGAGCAGAGCTCCGTCCGGAAGGTGGACATCCTCTGGGTGGTGGACAGCTCGAGTTCCATGAAGACCTCGCAGGAGAACTTGGCCAGAGAGTTCCCCGGCTTCATCAACGCCCTCCTGGAGCTCGATCCACCCGTCGACTTCCACATCGGAGTGACGTCGATGGACACCGACAGCCCGCTGCTGCCGAACGGGGAGCGGGGCAGCATGGGCGACCTGCATGGCTTCGACCTGGGCGCGGCGTGCCCCGCGGGCGCCAACGCCACGGGGCGGTTCATCGCCTGCGACGAGAGTGGCGAGTGCAACGTCCAGAAGGCAGACGGCTCCGGGAGCGGCTGCGACGCGACCGGCGCGTTCGCCCAGATGGCGCGGGTCGGGACCGGGGGCTCGCCGGTGGAGCGGGGGCTCCATGCGGCCTACCTCGCGCTGACCAAGGCCGACAACCTGAAGGCCGAGGTCCCGTCCTCTTCGGACCTCGCGCGGCGCTCCCCGTTCGTGCGGCCGGACGCCGCGCTGTTCGTGGTCTTCGTGTCCGACGAGGACGATTCGTCCTGCACGCCGTTCGTTCCGCTCGACGCGCGGGGCCGGCCCCTGGGCGGCGAGGCGTGCACCGCGGACCCTGGCTGCCGGTGCGACGCGGCTCGCGCGAGCTGGGGAGGCGCGGGGTACTTCACGCGCTTCCTCGAGACCTACAAGGGCTATGGACACGCCGACCTGGTGACGGCGGCGGCAGTGGTCTGCGACGAGCAGCAGCGCGTCGGGGCACAGAACGGCGACCCCTCGTTCGTCCACCTGGGTTGCCCGGACCAGGGCAGCGGGACGGCCTACTACGGAGCGCGCTACATCGAGGTCGCGGAGGGCACGGGCGGGACCGCGAGCTCGCTGCGCGGGTCGTTCTCGAGCGCCCTTCGGTCGCTGGGCTTCTCGGTCTCCGGGCTGCGGCGGGACTTCCGCCTCAGCCGCGGCCCGTACGCGGGGAGCGTCGAGGCGTACGTCACCGCCTTCGACGCCGTGCGCTGCGCCAGCCGGACCGACTGCGTCCCCGGCCAGGAGTGCCGCCGGGGCGCCTGCGCGACCCCGGTCCCGCCGACCGCTCGCTCGCTCAGGGGCTGCTCGGCCGAGCACTGCCCGTGCGACCTGCACTTCGAGCTGGATGGCCAGCCCCCTGTGCAGTCCTCCATCGAGGTCTGCTACGACGTCGACTCCACCCTCACCCAGGCCTGCCAGTGAGGCCCGCCGAACAACCCTGGAGAACCGATAGGCCCATGAAACTCATTGCACGCGCCCTGGCGTTCGTCCTCCTGGCAGCGTCCGTCGCCCCCCTGGGGGCCGACGCCGCCGAGCCCGAGAAGGTGGTGGTCCGCAACCGCAAGTTCACCTCGGACGGCAAGTTCGAGGTGTCGGCGAACGTCGGGCTCAACCTCGCGGCCTACCTCACCGACCACACCAACCTGGTCCTCGACGTGGCCTACAACATCACCGAGAACTGGGCGGTGCAGCTCGCGGGGGGCTACGCCCTTTCCCGCCAGACCAACGTGGCGCAGACGTCGAGCGACACCATCATCAAGCCCAAGCCGAGCGCCACCGCGGAGGTCGACGATTTCGAGGACCTCTGGCAGATGAGCTGGAACGTCACCGGCGCGCTTCGGTGGACCCCCATCTACGGCAAGCTCAACATCGCGGCCGAGCTGCCGGTCCACTTCCAGATGTACCTGCTGCTGGGCGGCGGAGCCGGGGGGATGTTCCGCGACAGCCTCGTCTACTGCATCGGGGCCCGCGCGGAGACCGGAACGGTCACCTGCTCGGCCAAGCCCGAAGGGACCGAGCTCCAGGCTCTCCACGCTTCCGCGGTGAAGCCCATCATCCTCGGTGGGCTGGGCATGAAGTTCTTCGTCAACGAGTGGGCGGGGCTGCGCCTCGAGGTCCGGGACATGGCATTCCCCGACAGCTACCGGGTGAACATCAACCGGGTCGATGCCCAGGCCGACACTGTCGCACGGGAGAAGGGCGAGTCCGGCGCCAGCGTGGGAGAGCAGGCGTCCAACGCAGGGCTCACCCACCTCGTCTTCTTTCAAATCGGCGCCGTTTTCGCGTTCTGAACCCTTCGAGTGCCTGGTCCCCGCGAGGTCGGCGCGGACAGGCGGATGAGGCGACATGAAGACCATCCTGACAGCGGCTCTGGCAGCGACGGTGCTGACCACGGCGTCGGCCGCCTGGGCTGCCGAAGAGCCCGCGGCACCCGCAGCTCCCGAGACGAAGGCCGAGACGAAGAGCGAGGCGGCGGCTGAACCCGCGGCTGCGCCCCAGCCCGCCGAGCCTGCCGCCTCGGCCGACGTCCCGCGCGCGCAAGGCGCGGTGGCCCCGCAGCTTATCGAGGGCGCCCCGCTGGGCAACGCCAACGTGCACGTCCACATCGTGCAGAAGAAGCCCTACATCAACGAGGGGCGGCACGAGGTCGCCGTGTATCCGGGGGTGCTCCAGATCAACGGCAAGTTCACCCAGCACTACGGGGTGGGCCTGATGTACGCCTACCACCTGTTCGAGAACCTGGCGCTGCAGGTGACGCCCATCTGGAACTACTGGAACCAGGAGACCAGCTTCAACCAGGAGCTGATCGAAAAGGGGAACCAGAAGGCCCGGGCAGCGACCGCGCTGCTCCTCGAGTACGGCGCCGTGGCGGGGGTGGAGGTCACCCCCATGTACGGCAAGTTCGCCTTCTACCAGGGCACGCTCGGCCACTTCACCCTGGTGTTCAGCGCCGGGGCTGGCCTTGGGAACACGCGCATCCAGCTGCGCGCTGCGGAGACCTCGGACTGCGGGAGCGCCACCGACCCGTGCGATGAGGCGAGCTTCGCAGCGATTGGTCCCAAGTTCATGGGGTCGGTGGGCGCGGGCTTCCGGGTCTTCCTCGGGGAGCGCGTTGCCATCCGACTCGAGGTGCGCGACCTCATCTACACGGCGCGGGTCGACAAGATCAACGGCTGCTCCTTGAAGGACATGACCAACCTGAAGAATGGGGGCCAGCCGGAGAGCACGAGCTGCAAGGGCGACAAGTTCAACCCCTACGACTACGGGTTGGCGATTTCGCTGCTGGAGGAGAACAGCTCCGACGTCCTCAACAACATCTCCGTCTACCTCGGCGCGAGCTTCCTGTTCTAGCCCCTCTCACGGACACACTCGGAACGGCCATGCGCACCAGCCAGCTCTTCCTCACCGCCGCGCTCTTCCTCGTCGCGGCCCCCTCGTTCGCCGCGGGACCAGACCAGGACGTCGGCGCCAACAACAGGGCAGTCCAGGCGTACAA
>CAZAIE010000104.1:0-11838 GCA_964485035.1 uncultured Myxococcaceae bacterium
CCCCTCCTTCCCGGGACACCCTCTTCGGCTTCAACCGGAACATCTTCTACGCCGGCATCGTCAGCCTCCTGACCGACACCTCCACGAAGATGGTCTACTCCGTGATGCCCCTGTTCCTGATGTCCCTGGGGGCATCCAAGACCACCCTCTCGGTCATCGAGGGCATCGCCGAGAGCACCGCGGCGCTGGTGAAGACTGCCTCCGGCTTCTGGAGCGACAAGCTCGGCCGCAACAAGCCCTTCATGGCCGTCGGCTACGCGATCACCGCGGTGGTCACTCCCGTCTACGCGGCGGTCACCTCCCCGCTGCAGATCCTCCTGCTGCGCTTCGTCGAGCGCTTCGGCAAGGGCGTACGCACGGCCCCACGCGACAGTCTGGTCGCCGGGTCCGCCCCCGACGGCGAGGCCGGTCGCAGCTTCGGCCTCCACAAGGCCATGGACAACACCGGCGCCATCGTCGGCCCGCTGCTCGCCTACGGCGTCCTCACCCTCTTCCCCGGCAGCTACCGCACCATCTTCCTCCTCGCCGCCATCCCCGCCGTGATCGGCGTGGGCACCATCCTGGTGCTCATCAAGGAGGCCTCGAAGCCCAAGGAGAGCCTCTACTCCCGCTTCTCCTTCCGGGACTTCCCCAAGCGCTACTACCTCCTCCTCGCCATCGTCTTCCTCTTCACCCTGGGGAACTCCACCGACGCGCTGCTCATCGTCAAGGCGAACGAGGTGGGCGTGAAGGTCGCGCACATCCCGCTGGTCTACCTGGTCTTCAACGCCGTCTCGGTGCTCTGCTCCGTGCCCTTCGGGAAGTACTCCGACCGCGTCGGCCGCGAGCGCGTGCTGGTCTTCGGCTACCTCGTCTACGCCGCGGTCTACTTCGGCTTCGGCTACACCCGGAACGTCTGGGTGGTCATGGGCCTGTTCGCGACCTACGGCGTCTACTCCGCCGCCACCGACGGCATCCAGAAGGCCTTCGTCTCCGACCTGCTCGACAAGAACAAGCGCGGCACCGGGCTCGGCCTCTACAACGCCATGCTCGGACTCACGCTGCTCCCCGCGAGCATCATCGCCGGCGTCCTCTACGACCGCGTGGACTCGAGCGTCCCCTTCTACTTCGGCTCGACCACGGCCGCGCTCGCCGCGGTGCTCATGGTCGTCTTCTTCCACGCGAACCGCCGGGCCGACGCTCCCCGCTGATCCCGGCCGCGTCGGGAACACAACCCCCGCCCCCAACTGCGTCTGACCGGGCCGTCCACTTCCCGTCGATGCGACCCAACCGGACCACCCCGCCTGCGGGTTGACGCCCTGCATTCCCTGGCTACCTTTGAATCATTCGAGGCTGGGCCGGAAAGAGCCGAGAATCGCGGGCAGGCAGAGGGCAGCAAGCAGTCCGTAGGACGCAGCACCGCAGTTGCAGTTGCAGTCGTCGTTGCAGTCGAAGTCGCAGGAGCGTCGCCCGCGCGGAGCAGTCGGTTGTCGTTGCAGCGGTCAAGCGTTGTCGTCGCAGTGAACGTGGTACCCGGAGGACGCACAACGGCGCGACGGACACATCGATCGACGTGAGACGATTCGCGAGCCCGCGTGGCTCGCAAGCCGGTGGGTGCCCATACCCGCCACCTCGAAGCGCCGGACCCGGAACCGCGGGCCGGCGCTTCCTTTTGCGGGCGTTTTCGCGTGCGCCTTGCGCCCAAGCCCCCGAGTTGACGACTCGGTTCCCGTGCCTAGTCTTCCTCACGGACGAGGTCGTCCACTGAAACCGAAAGGAGAAGCGGCGAAGAGCCGAAGGAGGAACACCATGTTGTCGCGATTCGATCTGGGATGGTCCGATCTGGACGAGATGTTCTCCGCAATGAACCAGCTCCGCAGGCAGATGGATCGGGTGTTCGACGATTCGCAGCCCGGCTGGAACCCGCGGAACGCGCTCCCCACGTTCGGGGGTACTTGGCCGCGTGCCAACCTCTACGACTCGGGCGCAACCCTCACGCTGACCGCTGAGGTCCCCGGCCTGACCGAGAAGGACATCAAGCTCAGCCTGAACCAGGACGTGCTCACCCTCGCGGGACAGCGCAAGACCGACGTCCCGGAGGGCTACGTGAGCCACCGCCAAGAGCGCCCTGCGGTCCACTTCTCGCGCAGCCTGGCCCTGCCCTGCGCGGTAGACCCCGACAAGGCGACCGCGACGGTGAAGGACGGCGTGCTCACGGTGACGCTGGAGAAAGCCAAGGAGGCGATGCCCCGGCAGATCTCCGTGAAGGCCTCGTGACGCTGACGGAAAGGAGGAACCAGCCATGACCCGCGATACCAATCTGACCAAGCGGCAGCCACAGTCCATGGTCCACTCGGACCAGCGCCCGGCCGTCACCCCGGAGTGCGACATCTACGAGAGCAAGGACGAGATCCTCCTCGTCGCTGACCTCCCCGGTGTGTCCACGGACGCCTTGAAGATCGACATCGACAACGGGGAGCTCACCCTCGAGGCCCGGCGCACCGTGTCCGGCCCCGGCACGTTCCTGGGCGGCGAGGTCCGAGACTGCGACTACCGCCGGCGCTTTGCGGTCCCGCCCGGCATCGACACCACGAAGATCTCGGCGGAGCTCAGGCAGGGCGTGCTCAGTCTCCACCTGCCGAAGTCCGACGCCGTGCGGCCCCGGCAGATCAGCGTTCGCGCTGGCTGACGGACCCGGCCGGGACGGGTTCCCAGGTGCCGGCGGCCGCCTCAGTCGCCGGCATCTGGTGTCCGGACGCCCCGTCCGGGGGATCGCTCGGCTCTACCTTTATCTAGGTCCGGGCCCACGACCCGCACCGGCACGGAGGCCGGCTCCGTCTTGTTTCGTTCGTCTGGCGGGCGACTGCACGCTCGCCCGAACCACCACTCGCGGCCTCCCCCAGAACCCCGCGGCCCAACTGATTGACAGTCCCTGGGATTTCTGGTTTCTTCCGCGCTCTTTTTGGACCGGAGTCGCTTCAGCCACACTCCGAGCCGAGGAAACCCGCCGGATCGATAGACCGGCTCTCTGCGGCATCATGCCGGCCCGCGCGCCCGCATGAAGGCGGCAGTCCCAGGAGGCAGTACACAATGACGACCGAGTTGACCGCTACCGTTCGCAAGGAGTCTGGCAAGGGCGTTGCCCGCCGTCTCCGGGCCAAGAACCTCATCCCCGCCGTCCTCTACGGACGCGGCGCTGAGCCGCTCAACATCGCGGTGGACCCCGCTGCCCTCAAGGTGGCGATCGCGACCCCGAAGAGGCTGAACACCATCCTCACCCTGAAGCTGGACAACGGCTCCTCTCGTACCGTCCTCCTCAAGGACTACCAGACGGAGATCGTCCACCACGACCTGCTGCACGCCGACTTCCTGGACGTGCGCATGGACGAGAAGGTGGTCGTCAAGATCCCCATGTTCTACGTGGGTCTCGCCGTGGGCGTCACCGAGGGCGGCATCCTCCAGACCATGCGCCGCGAGCTCGAGGTCGCCTGCCTCCCGAAGGACATCCCCGAGAAGATCGAGGTGGACGTCACCTCCCTCAAGATCGGTGGCTCGCTGCACGTCAAGGACGTGAAGTGCCCCCCCGGCGTGACCCCGAAGTTCATGACGAACTTCGCCATCGCCGCCGTCGTCGCCCCGGAGAAGGAGGAGGTTGCCGCTCCGACCGCCGAGGCCGCCGCCGCCGCCGCTCCGGGCGCTGCCCCGGCCGCGGGTGCTGCTCCGGCCGCTGGCGCCGCCGCGGCTCCGGCCGCCGGAGGAAAGGCCCCCGCTGCTGCGGCTCCTGCCGCCGCCGCCAAGGCCCCGGCCAAGAAGTAGCCTTCGAGGTTCGGCGCGCGGCCCTCCGGGGCCGCGCGCCACTGCTCCATGAAGCTCATCGTCGGACTCGGGAACCCGGGCGGGAAGTACGAAGACACCCGCCACAACGTGGGGTTCATGGTGGTGGATGCGCTGGCCGCGAAGTGCGGCATCGCCTTCACCGCCACCAAGTTCGAGGGCGACTTCGGGCAGGGCGCGGTGAAGGGCGAGAAGGCCGCCCTCCTGAAGCCGCAGACGTTCATGAACTGCTCCGGCGACTCGGTCGGCCCCGCGGCGCGGTTCTACAAGGTGTACGGGGACGACCTCATCGTGGTGCACGACGAACTGGACCTGCCACTGGGCCGGCTCCAGGTCAGGAAGGGCGGAGGGACGGGAGGACATCACGGTCTCGACTCCATCGTCGACCGGCTCGGAACCGACGACTTCATCCGAGTGCGGTTGGGGATAGGAAAGCCGGAGACCAGGGAGCGGGTGGTCGGGCACGTGCTCGGCGGCTTCTCGAAGGACGAGGCCCCGCTCTGGGAAGAAGTGGCGAAGAAGGCAGTGCTCGCGGTCGAGACGATCATCCAGAAGGGTCTCGCCCGGGCGATGAACGACTTCAACCGCCGCTGACCTCGCCGCGATTCGCCGAGCGCCCCGCTCCGAGGGGCCCCCGGCGAAGGCGATGAGGCCTTCCCGAGCCGAAGGCGCATAGGGCGCCCCAGGCCGGCTCCTCGCTGCGGAATGAAACGTCCGTGGCTCGTAGTCAGATCCGAGAGGAGAAGCACCAATGGCAGAAAATCAAGCGGCCACCGGGGCAGCAGCCCCGCAGGCCACGGGCGGTTCGAAGCTCCGCCTGCGTGAGTACGAGACCCTGTTCCTGGTCAAGGCCGACGTTCCGGACGAGAGCGTCGAGCGGATCAAGGAGCGCATCCGCGCCGCAGTCGCCAAGGACGGCGGCAAGGTGATCAAGTTCACCAACTGGGGCAAGAAGAAGACCGCGTTCGTGGTCGCCAAGCAGGCGCGCGCGGTGTACGTGCACGTCGACTACCTGGGCAACCCGGGCGTCGTCGCCGAGGTGGAGCGCAACCTGGCGATCACCGAGGACGTGACCAAGTACATCAGCCACCACCTCGCGGACGACATCGACCCCGAGACCCGTCCGGTCGAGCCCGACGCCAAGCTGGCGGGCGACGCCGACGAGCGGCCCCGCGAGGCGCGCGAGTTCGAGGGCGACCGGCCCGAGCGCACCGAGCGGCCTGAGCGCATGGATGCCGAGGCGGAGGAGAGCGCCTAGCGCTCCCCCAGGGACCACTTTTTCGATTCGAGGATTCGTCTATGGCAAGGTTCGAGAGCGACAAGTCCGGCGACCGCGGTGACCGCGGGAACCGGGACGATCGTGGTGATCGTGGCGACCGTGGCGGGCGCGAAGAAGGCGGCCGCGGCGGACGTGGTTTCGGCCGCCGCAAGGTGTGCCGCTTCTGCGCCGAGAAGGGCCTGAAGGTGGACTTCAAGGACGCCAACACCCTCAAGTACTACGTGACCGAGCGCGGCAAGATCATCCCCCGCCGCATCAGCGGGAACTGCGCGAAGCACCAGCGGCAGGTGGCTGCGGCCATCAAGCGCGCCCGCATGGTCGCGCTGCTCCCCTACACCGTGCTGCACAACGCCTGATAGGAGGCCGTCATGAAGGTCATTCTCCGTGAAGATATCCAGGGGCTTGGCCACTCGGGCGACCTCGTCGAGGTCCGCGAGGGCTACGGCCGCAATTTCTTGCTGCCGCGCAAGCTCGCCGTGCTGGCGAACGACAAGAACATCAACCAGCTCGAGCACGACAAGAAGGTCATCGCCACCCGCCAGGCCAAGCTGAAGGCCGCTGCGGGCGACGTGGCCGCCATGCTCGGGAAGACCGAGGTGAAGATCAGCCGGAAGGTCGGAGATCAGGACAAGCTGTTCGGCTCCGTCACCGCGCTGGACATCGCCGAGGTCCTCGTCGCCAAGGGTCTGAAGGTCGACCGCCGCCAGATCAACCTGGCCGAGCCGATCAAGACCGTTGGGAAGTTCGAGGTCGAGGTCAAGCTCCACCAGGAAGTGGTGGGCAAGGTGAAGGTCGAGATCGTCGCCGAGGGCTGAGCGCCGCATCGACCGTAGGATCGAGGCCGGTGTCCCTCGCGGGATGCCGGCCTCACCTTTTCCGGAGTCGAGTCGGAGGGGTCCCCATGCGCGCCACGCGCCCTGCCCTGCTCGCCGCGCTGCTGCTCGCGGGCTGTCCCGCCCACCACCTCCCGACGCTGGAGCCGGGGACGTTCGCGCGGTGTCCCGCGGCGCTCACGGACGCGGCACTGGACGACCTGGCCAGCTACCTCGACTGCCCGCTCCCCGTCGCGGTGGCGAGGCTGGTGCGCAGCGACTACGCGGACGACGAGCTGCGCCCGGCGGACTGGAGCGCGCTGGAGCGCTACTCGGGCCAGGTCTCTGCAGCGGCGTTTTTGCACCAGCTCGACTCCTTCGTGTCACCCGACGGCGCCCTGCTCCCGTGGGTCGAGCTGAATCGCGACCGCGGTCTTCTGCGCCCCGACCCGGTCCTCGCCCCGGACCTGGAGCTGGCGCTGGCGCCGGGACCTGCGTCGACGACCCTTCCTGGCAGGCTGCAGGTGCCGGCGTCCGCCGCTCCCTTCCGTGCCAGTCGTCGCGCCGAGCTGTTGAAGCAGGCCAGCACCGAGCGCCCGCTCGCCGGGTTGCGCGTGCTGCTCGACCCCGGGCACATCGGCGGGGCGATGGCTGCGTTCGAGAGTCGCGAGCTGCTCTTCGTGGGGCCGAACGGCGAGAAGTGGGAGGTCCGCGAGGGGGAGCTCACCTTCCGCACGGCGCTGGAAGCGAAGGCGAAGCTGGAGCGGCTGGGTGCCGAGGTTCGGCTGACGCGCGAGGAAGGCCGCCCCGGCCATCCCTACCCGCTCTCCTCGTTCCGCCCGTCGGCCGACCGACTGCTGCGGCACCTGGCGCAGGACCCGGCCTTCCGCGACCTGGAGCGCTCGCTGTCCGTCGAGGCGCGGCGCAGGCTCCGGGTGGCGGTGGCGCTGCACGCCGTGAAGAAGCAGTTCCTGTTCGAGACGCTGCGGCACCGGGTGGAAGAGGCCCGCGCCGAGCCGCCGGACCTGATGATCTCCATCCACTACAACGCCACGCCCGGAGCCCCAGGCCGGCGGTTCCCGCAGCACCTGGTCGCGATGATCCGCGGGAACCACGAGGCGGTGCGGCTCTACAACCCGTACTACCGCCAGAGAGCGCTGCGCGACGCGTTCGAGGTCGCGGAGTTCAACGCCTCGGCGCACCTGGCCGAACGCTGTCTGCGCCACATGAGCCAGGCGCTGGGCCTGCCCGTCGTCCAGACCAACCCGTACCCAGACCACCGGCCGGTGTTGCGCGCCGACGGGACCCCCAGCGGCGTGGACGCCTGGAACGGAGTGCTCCTCCGCTACGCGGACTGGCCGTCGGTGCTGACCGAGGGCCCGATGATGGACGAGCTGGACGAGATGCCGCGGCTCGACACGGCGCTGCGCGCCCCGCTGCACACGCCGGGTACGAGGACCGAGCAGTACGCCGAGGGCCTCGCCCGCGGAGTCGAGGAGTGGGCCCGGCAGTGGCTGGCGCAGGAGCGCGACGACTTCGGCCCGCTGTAGCCGGTCCCTACCCGCGCAGCGGGTGGATCCTCAGCTCCGGCTCGAGCTGCTTGATGACGGTGCTGGACGGCACCTTCTGCTCCACGAGCACCCGGCGGATGACGCGCAGGGCGTCCTGGGCGTGGCTCCCGTCGGTGATCTCCAGCTCGATGATGGCGGTCTCGCTGCCGCTGCCGCCGCCCGTGAGCACGCCCAGGCCGGCCTCCTTGAGCGCGACCTCGAGCGGGACCTCCAGGTCGTCGCGGGACACCTGTGCCGCCACGAGGTCGGACGTCTGCATCACCACTTCCATGAAGACGGGTTCCATGCCCTCTCCCTCGTTGACCGACGTGGACATTCTTCCACTTCCCCGCGGAACAGCCAGGAGTTCACCCCCGCGGGTACAGGGCGAGCATCTTGCGCTCGCCGAGCCCCTCGATGCGCGGGGGCGGGACCCGGACCTCGTCGCACCAGAAGCGCTCGCTCCGGAGCAGCTCGACGATGGCCTGGAGATGCCCGTCCTGGGAGAACACGACGCCGCCGGGACGGACCTTGGGGAAGAGGTGCACGAGGCACGTGCGCGTGGACGAGAGCAGGTCGACGTCGAGCAGCGCCACGTCGATCGGCCGGTCGAAGCCTGGCAGCGTCTCCTCGAACCAGCCCTTGCGCAGCTCGCAGACGCTCGCGTCGCCCCAGCGCTCGACGGTGCGCTGCACGGTGGGGAGGCGGCCGGGGAAGGCGCCACCGAAGAAGACCACAGGGCTGCCGTCGAGCCGGGTGTGGCGCTCGTCGTTTTGGGGGAGGCCGCGGAAGGAGTCGAAGGCGACCAGGGTCCCGCCAGCGCGGGCGGCGGCGAGGCTGAGCTTCGCGGTGCTGGCGCCTTTCCCCGTGCCCGCCTCGACGACGCTGGGGCCGGGCGAGCCCGCCCTGAGGAAGATGGCGTGGACGACCGCCAGGATCTCCGCCTGCGTGTGCCAGCAGCGGACCGCGTCGGTGGTCTGCACGAAGCGGCGGAGCATGGCCGCGCGCTCGAGCATCCCGAAGTCGACGGGGTAGCGGGCGTTGAGGAACTGCAGCGCGGCCGCGCGGTCCCGCGTCAGCAGCAGCTCGAGCGACTTCGCGCGGCGGTAGAGCGAGCCCGGCCCTCGCGAGCCGAGCAACGAGGGCCCGCGGCGCGTGCGCGACCGGTTGGGAATCCACCTGGGGAGTGCGTCCTGGTCCAAGCGGCTACCTGCACTCCAGCCACTTCACGAAGGCCTCGTGCCGGGCGCGGACGGCCTTGGCGACCACGCCGTTGTAGCGGAACCACGCGCAATAGAAGGCGCGGATCTGGGCCGCGTCGAGGGACTCGATCGAGGTCGCAGTGAGCACCGAGGCCTGTGCCGCGGCGCGGGCAGCGAGGATCGGGTCGTCCTTGGCGACTGGCCTGAACCCCTGCGGCTCGCCCCGTCCCACGGCCTTCTCGGCGTGCTCCACGCTGACCTGTCCCCGGGCGTCGATGCGGACTCGTCCCCAGGGCTGCGAGGTGCGCTCGGCGTCGCGCAGGTTCGGGTCGAACGCGGCGGCGTAGGCGTAGACGACGCTGGAGCCGTCCGGTGGCCAGGCCGCGGGAAACGGCGGGGTGGTCCGTAGCGACGCGTCGCGAAACCCCTCGACCTTGGCAAAGGCCTGCTCGGCGGCGTCATGGGCCGCCTGCAGGGCGAGCTTGGTGTCCATGGGCTTGCCTCCAGCGGCGCCGCATAGCAGCGCCGCCGTGATGAGGAGTCTTGCAGTCACGGGCAGGTGTTGGCCGTCCCGGGCGTGCCCTTGTCTTGGGGAGAATTGGTCCCGAAAGGAGTGGTGCCCAAGCACCAATTCGTAGGAACCGAATTGTTCTCAAGTACGGACTGGTGGGCTCGGCTCAATTCCCAGGAGGATCCCTTAGTGAAGGTGCTGTACACCGCTACGTCCATCGCATCCGAACATGAGGGGGTCTTGACGCAGGAGCACGATCCGGTTGGGCCGCACAGCACGAGGGCGTCAGCACCATTCTTTAGGTCGATCCCGGAAGCATACTGATAGACCCCCGTCCGTTTCCCCATCAGCACATAGCCCTTTGACGGAATGGTGATCGGTGTCGCGCCTTTGATCGTGTCAGTTGCCGCCGTGTTGTAGTCACCCAGCACGAAGCCGCGCAGGTCCACCGGCCAATCACTGCTGTTGAAGAGTTCGAACCACTCGCAGTCTTCGGCAGAGGCCCCGCCCGGGCAGGCGTTCGGACTCGCCATGAACTCGTTGAACAGGATGTGGGTGTCTGCGCAGGAGTGTCCGCACGCCCCGCAGTTGGATGCATTCGGGAGACGACAGAAGCCGCCACAGCACAGGCCGCCCATGTGATCGCCGCAGACGTTCCCGCAGGAGCCGCAGTTGTTCGGATCGTTTTGGGTGTCGAAATCCTCGTCCGTCTGCCCGTTGCAGTCGTTGTCCTTGTTGTCGCAGACCTCGGGACTGGGGACCTGGAACTCGCAGTGGTACTCGCAGCCGTTGGACGCAACGCCGTCCACGTTGAAGTAGAACGGCTGGCACCCGGTGATGACACAGCTCCCGGCCTGGCAGTCCACGGTCGCGTTCGGGCGGGCACAGTTGATCCCGCAACCGCCACAGTTCAAGGGGTCGGTCTGGAGGAGCGGCGCGCAGCCCGGGTCCTGGCAGTCTGTCTTGCCGTCCATGTCGTTGTCCTTCCCGTCCACGCAGGTCGGGGCGGTGCTCTCCACGCAGAAGCTGGCGCAGCTCCCATCGGCGCAGTCGATGAGTGCGTCCGCGTCGTTGTCCTTGGTGTCGTGGCAGGCGGCCTCATTGTCCTCCACGCAGAACGTCTGCGAGAGGCAGCCGGTGTCGGCGCAGTCGGTCTTCCCGTCGAGGTCGTCGTCGACCCCGTTCTTGCAGCGCGCCGTGTCGTTCTCGGCACAGGCGGCGGCGCACTCGGAGTCGGCACAGTCCACGGCGAGGTCCGCATCGTTGTCGAGCCCATCGTGGCAAGCGGGGTCCCCCTTCTCCTCGCAGACGCCGTACGCCTTGCACTTCGTGTCCTGGCAGTCCGTCTTGCCGTCCTGGTCGTCGTCGATTGAGTTCTGGCAGAGCGCCACCGTGTTCTCCGGCGGCAGGCACGGCACGAACCCGGCGCAGTCCGTGTCGGCGCAGTCCACCTTGCCGTCCTGGTCGTTGTCAGAGGTGTCGGTGCACGCAGCGAGGGTGTTCTCCGCGCAGACCGCGGCGCAGCCGGTGTCCTGGCAGTCGATCTTGGTGTCCTGGTCGTTGTCGAGCCCGTCATGGCATTGGGCGACGGTGCTCTCCGCGCAGACGGAGCTGCAGCCGGTGTCCTGGCAGTCGGTCTTGGTGTCCTGGTCGTTGTCGAGCCCGTCGTGGCAGGTGGTGTAGTCGCTCTCCACGCAGACCGCGGCGCAGCCGGTGTCCTGGCAGTCGACCTTGGTGTCCTGGTCGTTGTCGGCGCCGTCGTGGCAGACCCCGTAGGCGGCCTCGCCGCAGAACGAGCCGCAGTCGGAGTCGGTGCAGTCGTAGTCGCCATCCCCGTCGTTGTCCAAGCCGTCGTGGCAAAGCGCGTTGGTGTTCTCGACGCAGTGCATGAAGGACTTGCACTTCGTGTCCTGGCAGTCGGTCTGTCCATTGCGGTCGTCGTCCACGCCGTTGCGACAGCGGTCTTCCGTGCTCTCCGGCGGCAGGCACGGCAGCGCGTTGGAGCAGCCCGGGTCGTTGCAGTCGGTGAACCCGTCCTGGTCGTTGTCCTTCCCGTCGCCGCAGGTGGCGTCGGTGTTCTCCACGCAGAGCGCCGCGCACTTCGTGTCCGCGCAGTCCGTCTGCAGGTTCTGGTCGTTGTCCTTGCCGTCGTGGCAGGTGGCGTAGTCGTTCTCCGCGCACGAGGCACTGCACTTGGTGTCGGCGCAGTCCACCTTGCCGTTCTGGTCGTTGTCGCGGGTGTCGTGGCAGGTGGGCTCGGTGCTCTCCACGCAGAACGTGGCGCACTTCGTGTCCAGGCAATCGGCGGCGCCGCTCTGGTCGTTGTCCCGGCCGTCGTGGCAGAGCGCGTCGGAGTTCTCCAGGCAGAAGCCCGCGCAATCCGGGTCCGCGCAGTCGGTCTTCAGGTCCCCGTCGTTGTCGCGGCCGTCGTGGCAGAGCATGTCCGTGTTCTCCACGCAGATGGAGAGCGGCTGGCACTTGGGGTCGCGGCAGTCGGCGAGGCCGTCCTGGTCGTCATCGAGGCCGTTCTGGCAGAGCGCGAGGGTGTTCTCCGGCGGCAGGCACGGCTTCACGGCCGCGCAGCCCGGGTCGGCGCAGTCCACCTTGGTGTCCTGGTCGTTGTCCTTGCCGTCGGTGCAGCTGGCGAGGTCGTTCTCCACGCAGAGCGCCG
>CAZAIE010000105.1:0-11820 GCA_964485035.1 uncultured Myxococcaceae bacterium
GTGGAGAGCTCCCGTCTCGGTGCGGCTGAGAACGGAAACCGCGCGGTGGTCGGCGTGCCGAACCCACTCAGCCCGGCCGAAGTCGGGTAGGGTCCAGCCGATCTCGGCGCGACGACGCCCCACCGACTCGTCGGCGACCAAAGTGACCCTGACGCCCGACTGTTCGGCGAGGGCACGGATGAAGGCGCTCTGGTGCATGCTCGGCACCCGCTGCCAGAGGACGACATGGTGCATGGAGATCTCGTCACTGCCATTTCACTCGCCGGAGCAGATCCCGGGCGAGGCTGGGAAGTAGGTTGCGGAGGTGCTCTCGAAACGGGACGGCTGGGGGACTCCTAGACTCGAACAGGCGCGGGTGCACGGTGTCCATGAAGGAGTCCTCCGCGACGGGGAGGGCCCCGCCGGCGCGCAACCCCTCCGCCACCGAGGTTCCTTCACGGACATACAGGAACGTGTTCTGGCGATACCAGTAGCAGACTTGCTCGTTCGTCCAGATCCTCGGCCGGAGGACGTCGTAGGCGAGAAACCGATGAGCACGGAAGAGGCCAGCCCAGAAAGAATGCGGCCTCTCATTGACGTGATTGGTTCCACCCTGTCCCGGACATGCCGCACCGAAGAGCACGACATCGGAAGCCGAAACGAGGCTCTGTACGAACGTCGCGCTCGAGGTTGGAGCAAGATGCTCGGCAACCTCAACAGACATCGCAAGGTCGAACTTCTGAGGAAGGACGATGGGGAGATTCAGGTCCCGCCCAACGAACTCGATGGCTGGGTCGAGCATGTTCTCCCGGGCGTTCCAGGGCCCGTCGATGCCCAGCACCTTGGCCACCCCCGCCTCGCGCCACGCCTTCAACCAAGCCCCTCTCCCACACCCCACGTCAACGACCGACCCCGGCCGAAGCTGGTCCCACAACAGGCGGGTCACCACCCTGGCAGACGCAAGCGACTCTACAACCTGCGCTCGATACCATTCCTCGTCGTATGGCCGTGCCCCCCGCGACAACAGACCCGTGATTCGCTCAAACATGGCTCCACTCCTCGCCGTTCTCGGGCGCAGTCACCGCGCGACTCCAACCACCGCATCCAGCAACAAATCGACTCCGCTCCGGCCCAGCTCGCGCCGCCGCACGGGCTTGGGGGGCGGGAGACCAAATATCGACGTCACTGCGGCAACGAAACTCCCGCGATCCGTCGGCTCGAAGTACCGCGCCGCTTCGCCACAGACCTCCCTTGCATACGGGCGATCGGCCGCAACGATCGGGAGTCCCACCTCAATGGCGTCCAGGAGAGGCAAGCACACCGTCTCTACCTCGGAGGGCATTACCAGCATCGTGGCATGTCGGTAGGCCCACCCTAACTCGTCCCGCGAGAGATAGCCCATGCAGTGGACGCCGGGGGCCGACACGCTCCGACGAGGAAGCGTGAGAAAGAGCGAGGCATCTCCGCGCCTCTCGCGAAGAGCAGAAAAGCCCGCCACCAGGTCCGGGATGCGTTTGTACTGGCTGCCATTTCCCACATAGAGCAAGCGGGCAGAGGCCGGTTCGTCCGCCATCTCCCTCAGCGAGGGAGGCACCTCCGCAGGGGCTGATGCCACGTCCGGGCCCGGAAAACACACGCGGACCTTGGTCGCATCAAGACGGAAGGCTCGCGCCACCCAATCCCGCATGGTGTGCGTTTGGACCGCGACCACGTCGGCGAGGCGGCAGGAGACGGCCATCGCACCCCACACGACCCGGAGGCGGAACCTGTCTGGCCGACTGAGAAGACTCATTGCAGGAGGCCAGAATGGGAGCGACTGGTGTATCAGCGTGACCGATGGCACTCCCGGAAACGAAAGGCCGGCATTGCTCAGCATGAGTGCGGCGTTCGGACGCACGCGCCGCACCGCGAGGGGCAGACCACCGTGGAGCCAGGTCAGCCGGCCGACCGGTCCTCTTTCGCCGAGAGGGACCGGGACGAACTCGAAGGAGCGAGGTCCAATGAGACCACGCAGGTCGAGTTCCGGAGAGTGATAGATGGTCGCCTGAGAAATGTCAGGCCGGACGGACGCCGCCCGCAGCACCTGGCGCAACACAGTCGCGGCACCTCCCACCTTGGCCCCGACCGCATCGATGGCAATCTTCACGCGCCGCCCCGATCCCGTGACGGTTGCCCACCGTCGTCCAGGGTCTTCACGACCCGCGCGGGCACACCAGCGAGCAGGGAGTTGGGTGGATAGTCGCCTCGTGGGACAACCGCGCCGGCAGCAACGATACATGCTGGACCAATCCGCGCACCAGGCAGGATCGTGCACCCCATCCCCAGCCAGCAGCCATCTCCAACGTAGACCGGCTCGGCGACACACTGCCCTGCACGCCGCTCGGGACCTCCGACCAAGTGGGTCCCGGACGTCAATAGGCACCTGGGAGCAATGTCGACCCTGCGCCCGATCTCTATCGCTCCGGTCGAGCTCGAAAAGATGGAGACCCCTGGCCCAATCCAGGTCTCGTCGCCAATCGCAATGAACCGGTCGTACAACTGCACCCCCGCAGCGAGACGCACGCCGGAGCCAAGACGCAATCCGCCCAGGCTCGCAAGCCTGGCCCTCAGCGCGAAGCCCCCCCTACTTGGAAGGGCCAGACTGGCCAGATTGAACGCGTGAATCACAAGGCTCATGCCGCCCCCTTCTCGTACCCCGACGCGCCCGCGGCGCGCGGGCGCACCAAGTCAATCCTCACCGCAATGGCGAGCAACGCCATCACAAGCCCCCCAACCGCACCAGGGGAAAAGAATATTGCCTCGGAAAAGTTTGCCGCGATGAACGCCGAGAAGACCGTGAACACGACAACATTCTGCCGAATGAGACAGTCGTAGAGAATCCACGCGATCATGAGCAGGAACAGCGCGGCCCCCACCAACCCCGTCTCTTCGAGCACCATCGTGAACACGAAGCTCTTCTCGACCGACGCTCGAAAAAGCGTCGCTCGCTCCCGGAACTCAGGGGTGTCCTCGACCTGAAACCCGTAGCCCGCGATGGGACGCTCTCGGAACTTCTCGAAGGAACGCCGGATGATGACATCGCGACCCGAGAAGTTCCGTTCTGCGATGAGACCCTCGTCGACACTCCCTCCCTTTGCAAGGAAGTGTGCCACTGCAGAAGCAGCGGACTCCGTGAAGAAGAACAGGCCGGCCGCGAGGACGAGAACCCCCACTGCGCCTTTTGCCAGGCGCCTCGCGCGCGTGGACCCCCTGGAAGCCCGGCGCGAGAAGACGCTGACGAACACCAGTGCCAGAAACCCGAGAATCGCGGTAAGGACCCCGCCACGAGAGGACGTTGCAACCAGGAGCAGCGCCGATGGCCCAGCTGTCAGCAGGAAGGTCCGGCGGTCGAACAACCCCACCACGTACAGGGAACACAACATGGGAACGGAAACACCGAGAGCGACACCCAGCGTCTGTGAGTGGTCGAAAATGCCCCGCACCATCGTCGACTCGCGCCCAGTCGCAAGAAGGACGGACATGTCCCCCGTACGACCGAATGGAGTGAGTCCTACCACTGCCACCGACCCGACCCATACAAACACGAACCATGCCACTGCGTTCTCTACCGTAGGAGACGCGCGCGATGTCGAGACTGCCAGACCGAGCAGGCCAACCATGACCCACGTGTACTGCACAATCTTCAGCAGGCTGATGTGCGCGGATTCCGGTTGCACTGCGGCCACCACGCATGCCCAGGCCATGTATCCGAAGAGGATTCCAAATCCCGGGAAGCGACCCAACACCACCGGCAGATGCTCCCATGCTCTGGCCACGCCCGCCCCGAGCAGTCCCAAGAACAGGGCCTTGGTCAGCAGGACGTAGTACGTCAACTCCAGCCGGTGGACCATGCCACCGTTGACCAATCCCAAGAAGACCACATACACGACGGCATCCAGGCGGTCACTGGGACGCTTGATGAACCAGAGCATCGCAAGAAGCGAAAAGCCCAGAATGGCGTGCGGCGTAACAGCAAGAGCGCCGAGGGTCACAAATAGAACCCCGACCCGAACCAGGACCCCCCGCACCGAGGCACGCACAACCCACCCGGGCGGAGATACTGTCACCGCTCTTGCACGTCCTCGCGTCAAGCCGCTTCTCCTAGAAGGCCTCTCACTCGGGCAAGAGTCCGACGCCCCATTCCACGAAGTTGTGCCGCTGCCAGACAAAGATCGGGAGATCCGAGCCGGACCAGGGTCGGCTGTACGCCGCCCCATTCCGGCCGGAGACGCGCCGCACGGACCTCGGGATGTCCCAGCATCGAGCGCATGATGGCCCGGCGCTCGGTCAGGGAGAGCGTCTTGGCCTCCGCAAGTGAGCCCGCGTGCGCCAGGAGACTCGTCAGGAACCACGTTCGCGCTGCGCGCCAGTCGCTTGGCGCGACGAAGCCCAGTGCTCGCATGGACTCCTGTTTGACACGCATGACCTCGAGCAAAGAGGAAAAGAACCGCGGATCGAAAGACCGAGAGAGACTTCCCGGTTGAATTCGATAGCTGTACAACCGAGTCGACAACTCCACATACCTCTTCGCCCGCGCAAAGGCTTGCACGTTAAATAGATAGTCTTCCCCGGCAAACAAGCGAAACCGCAGCTCGGGAGCTTCGAGCAACGCTCTTCGATAGAGCTTGTTCCAGACAAACGGCGTCCCTGTTCCGTTCACAACAAACTTCCGCCTTCGCTCACCCCACTCAGGGCTGGACAGCACCCGTTCCTTCTCAACAACGAACTGGGCACGCGGCTTCCGCCCAAGAATGCCGACCCCACACTCGACGATGTCTGCATTCAATCGAATGGCAGCCGTCGCCATTCGGTCCAACATGTCCACAGCTGGCACATCGTCAGCGTCGATAAACGCCACGTACCGACCCGCGGCAACAGCCAACCCTGCATTCCTGGCCATCGAGACACCTTGGTTGTTCTGGCCAATGAACCGGAAGCGCGGATTGGCCTCCATGTATCTGCGACAGACATCCGCAGATCCGTCCGGGCTGCCATCGTCGACAAGCACCACCTCAAGCGATTGAAGCGTTTGCCGCGAAAGGGCGTCGAGACACTCTGCCACAACGGGCTGAACGCGATAGACCGGCACAATCACAGAAACCAGGGGCGCACTCATCGAAGTCTTCCCTGGCCTCGCAGCTTGAGACGCAACAATGCCGCACACCCCTGGGGCGACAGCGCAAACAGGCGGTTCTGCAGATCGAATCGCGGTCTCCCGGCAGAATGCCGAAGCATGAACTCACGCGTCCAAGCAGGGATCTCGCTTGCAACCCCCCCTTGAGTCGCATTGTCGAGGTGCGAGTAGACATACGCAAGTTGGCCAAGCACCACTAGGATCGGGACTGCCAGTTCGGCCGGATACGCGCGCTTGGTTCTCTGGGCGAACAGACCATGCATCCGCTCGGCCACACAAATACAGTCCCGGGCCTTCTTCTCGGAGTAGGTGTGGGTAGTGCTCGAGGGATTCATTCGATAGAAATAGAACGGCACAGGCACACGCACGAATGTGAGGTTGGTATCCGAGTAGAGCCGGTATGTGAACTCGTTGTCCTCAAAGTAGACCCCCTCCATGAACCGGTGCTCTTCCAGCGCCTCACGCCTGACCAGATTGAGCACAGGCACGACGTCGTAGCTCCAGGACCGGATCCCTCGAACAATGTACTCCTCAGCCGGCATCACCCTTTGATAGTAGTCGAGAGCGCGAACATGGGGGCGACCATCCGGGGCCAGGAAGTCTCCATGCACAATGTCCACCCCGTACCGCACCGCCGCAGCAACGAGCATTTCCAACGCCGAGGAGGTGACCCAGTCGTCGCTGTCAATGAATGCAACGTACTGACCGGTCGCGTGCTTCAGCGCATGGTTTCTTGCCACGCTCTGGCCCTGGTTGGCTTGGTGAAACACCCGGATTCTCGGGTCACGCGCCGCAAGAGAATCACAGAACTCCCCACTTCCATCCGTGGACCCATCATCCACCAGCAACAACTCCAAATCACGGATGGTCTGACCGAGAATTGACTGAACGCACTCGGCGAGGAACGCGCGACTGTTGAAAACCGGCACAATGACGGACACCACCAAACCACCGCTCATCCGCCCTCCACTCTGGCTTCGACTGGCCGCCGGAGCAATCTGACGCCCAGAAAGATCGGATACCAACTGCACACGACCAACTGAACGCCACCTGTTGCCAGAAGCAATCCCCAGAGACCCAACGGCCTCACCAACTGCGAGCCGACAACGTAGGTCAGGCCTCCACCAACAACAGCCTGGAGCACGAACGGGATCCGATTCTGCGAAGCAACCAGCGTCACGAAGTTGTTCTGGACAAACTCGACTGCTTTGTAGCTACAGAGAAATCCGAGTGCCGCGCCAGATAGCAGCGTCGTCTTGCTTCCGAACAACCTGAGGATGTCTGCACCAAAGCCGACTATCACAACCGCGCCAGCAGCAAACCCCGCCGCCCCCAGCCACATTGCCGACGAGAAACTCTCTCGCAACCCGCGAAGGTCGCCGTTCACTCCGAACTGCGTGAACCGAGGAACCCGCACATTGACCGGAACGGCGGTCATCGCCGCCATGGCATTGACCAACTGCAGCGACAACCCCAACGATGCGGCATCCGAGAGAGAGAGATGCCGCGCGCTCAGCACGATTCCCGAGTGGACCATGAGGAAGTTTCCGAGGCAGACGACTGCCATCCGCGCCGTACCAGGAACCATCCGCAGCGCCAAGCCTCGATCCAACGAAAACCGCCCCTCGATGTTGGCCCGCGCCAGCAATCGCCGGCTTGCGATCCCAACCACAGCCGAATACGCGCAGGCGCCGCCAATCAGGGAATACAGGCCGGCACCGGCCACAATCAACCCGGCCGCCACCATCAAGTACAGACAGTTCGCAAGAATTTGAATAACCTGCGAGGGGACGATTTTCCCGATACCCCGAAGCATCGTGTTCCCGAACTGAGAATACACCCCCATCGCGGATACCGCGATGAACGCCCACCACACCGGGGAGAACGCCATCCCCTTCAACATCTCCTGCTTTTCACTGAACACAAGCAACGGACCAGCGAGGGCCATCAGGACAACAATCCCAATAGCGAGCAGGAGATAGATGACCCGTGCAGCGGAGTACAACCGAGACAATCCCTCAATATTCGGCCCTGCCTTCTCTGCCGTTGGCAATCCCGTCGACTCGACGCGTTCTGCTCCAGCCCAAAGCATGGAAGCAAATCGCATGAGAGTCGTAGACACCCCCATGTCCAAGATGGGGTTCAGCGCCGCTATTGCCACAAACACATACCAGACCCCCATCTCCTCCGGGGTCAGTCGCCTAAGTACGAGTGGAAGAATGAGAACATTGGCGCCTAGTCGCAGGCCCATTCCGATGAGCGATACAGCCTCGTCGGATCGCAGCCGCTGGAGTACCCTGCTCAAGTCGCCACCCACTCCCACTTATGCACGAAGCACGCGCGATTGCAGCGCCATCCCGGCTGTTAGGTTCCTGGTGTCGACGATTCGCGCGACATTCCCGAACAACCCGGGGGAACAAAAGGCCCGATGCGCCGTCGCCACCACCACCGCGTCGTACCCGGCGAACCCCTCCGGGGTGCACGGGACCGAGCGCATCTGAAGATCATGCTTCCTGGTCTTCTTCGCCACCGGGAGAAACGGGTCGCAATACGCCACCACCGCCCCACGCTCCTGCAGCAGCTCGATGATCTCGTAGCTCGGCGACTCCCGGTCGTCGTCGATGTCGGCCTTGTAGGCCAGGCCCAGCACCAGGACCTTCGAGCCCTTCACTGCCTTCCCGTCCTCGTTCAGGGCCTCGGCGACCTTGTTCACCACGTAGTGCGGCATGCTGGTGTTGATCTCGCCGGCAAGCTCGATGAACCGCGCCCACATCCCGTGCTCGGACGCCTTCCACGACAGATAGAACGGGTCGAGTGGGATGCAGTGCCCCCCGAGCCCGGGGCCCGGATAGAAGGGCATGAAGCCAAACGGCTTGGTCTTCGCCGCCTCAATGACCTCCCAGACATCGATGCCCATCCGGTCGAACACCATCTTGAGCTCGTTCACGAGCGCGATGTTCACGGACCGGAAGACGTTCTCCAGGAGCTTGCCCGACTCGGCCACCTTCGCGGATGAGAGCTTGATGACCTTCTCCACTGCTGCGGAGTAGGCCGCCGCTGCGACCTCGGTGGAATCGGGCTCGACGCCCCCCACGAGCTTCGGGGTATTCCGGGTGTGGAAGTTGGGATTGCCGGGATCTTCGCGCTCCGGGGAGAACGCCAGCAGGAAGTCCTCGGGGCACTTCAGGCCACTGGTCTCGAGGATGGGCCGCACCTCATCATCGGTGGTCCCCGGGTAGGTCGTGGACTCCAGGACCACCAGCTGGCCGCGACGCAGGCGCTTGGCGGTCTCCCTGGCGGTCTGGTGGATGTACGAGTTGTCCGGCTCGCGGTGCTTGCCGAGTGGCGTGGGGACACAGATGAAGATGCAGTCACACTCGGCGAGGCGGTCGAAGTTGGTGGTGGCCGAGAACCTCCCGCCCTTGACGGCGGCAGCCACGCGCTCCGGACCGATGTGCTTGATGTACGACTCGCCCCGATTGAGCGCCTCGATCTTCGCGCCGTCGATGTCGAAGCCGGTGACGCGGAACCCTGCCTCCACGAAGACCAGCGCGAGGGGCAGGCCAACGTAGCCCTGACCAATCACGCCCATCGTCGCGTTGCGCCCGCCCAGCTTCCCCAGCAATGCCGTCTTGGCGTTCATGCAGGTCCTTTCTCTTCGTTGCTCTCACTTGCGGCACGGAGGCCGGGGCTCCATTCCAAGAGGCCGCGGGCTCCGTCCCTTGAGGCCGGGGCTCCGTCTTCGCTAGCTCTCTTGCTCCCGGGCCCGGCACGGAGGCCGGGGGCTCCGTCTGAAGAGCCGCATTCCTCAGGCCTTGCTCTTCCCCTCGCCGTAGTACCGCCCGTAGCTGTAGTAGTAGCCGAGGTAGTACCCGTACTGGCGCTTCTCCAAGTCCACATCATTCAGCACCACGCCAAGGATCCTCGCGTTCGCGTCCTTCAGCGACTTCGCGGCGCGCTCCGCCAGATCCTTGTTGGTGCGCAGCATCTTGGTCACGAGCAGCGTGCCTTCCATCTGGTTCGCCAGCACCAGCGGGTCGGTCACGGCGCCGACGGGCGGTGAATCGAACAGCACGCGGTCGAACTTCTCCCCGAGCTCGGCCGCCAGCTTCTGGAACCGCTCGGTGTGGAGCAACTCCGCGGGGTTCGGAGGCACCGGCCCCGAGGGCAGCACGAACAGCCCCGGGACGGCAGTGCTCTTGATGGCCTCGTCCAGCGTCCCCTCGCCCACGATGAGGCTCGACAGCCCCATCGCGTTCGGCACGCCGAAGCTCTTGTGGAGCCGCGGCCGGCGCATGTCGCTGTCCACCAGCAGCACCCGCTGCCCGCCGCTCGCGAGCGTGATGCCCATGTTGATGAGCGTGGTGGTCTTGCCCTCTTGAGGCCCTGCGCTGGTCACCACCATGCGCTTCGTCGGCTTGTCGGGGCTCATGAAGAGCAGGTTCGTGCGGATGGTGCGACAGCACTCCGCGACGGTGCTCTTCGGCTGTTGATGCGCATACAGATCCCGTGTTTGGGGATGCGCGGGATCCCCTCCGGGAATCGACGGGACGAGCCCCAGGAAGTTGAGCCCTAGCGCCTCGATGTCCTGGTGCCCCTTGATCGACCGGTCTTGCATCTCGAGCAGGAAGGCGAAGGCCACCCCGGCGATCAGCCCTAGCACTGCCGCAAGGCTCAGGTTGCGCCTCACGTCAGGCTTGATGGGCACCCTGACGATCTTCGCCGGGTCGAGCACGCGCACGTTGTTGCTCTTGAGCATCGAGGAGAGGTCCATCTCCTTCATTCGCTTGAGCACCAGGTCGTGCAGCCGCTGGTTGTTCTCCTCCTCGCGCGCGAGCCGCTTGTAATCAATCTCCTTCTTGTTGGTCTCGAACGCCTCCTTCTTCACTTCCTCGAGCAGGCTGGTGAGGTTCCGCTCGGTGGCCACGAGCTCGTCGTACTCGGCGACGTTCGCGCCCAGCACCGCGGTGATCTCCTTCTCCAGGTTCTTCTTCGCCGAGGCCTGGCGCTCCAGCGCGGCCTTCATCTTCGGATGCTCGGGGCCGTAGCGCTCCGACAGGTCGGCGATCTCGTTCTGCACCGTGACGTACGCCAGCTTGAGCTGGTTCACGAACGTGTTCGAGGCGATCACGCCCAGCGCCATGACCTTGTCCAGCTCGCCACTCGTCTTCGCCGCCTCCTGGGCCCCGCGGATGCTCCTGACCTTCGCATCCACCTCGGCCTTCTTGGTGCGGACCTTGGTGAGCGTGTCGTTGATGGCGAGGAGCTTCTGGCTGGTGATGGTCTGCTTGTTCTCGAGCGTGGTGTAGATGAGGTCGTTCTCGCGCTTGAAGTTGAACAGCGCGAGCTCGCTGGTCGAGAGCTTGGTGCGCAGGTCCGAGAGCTGGTCCTGGAGCCACTCGGCGGCGTCCTTGTTTCCCTCGGTGCGGCGCTCGAGGTTGGCGGCCATGTACGCCTGGGCAACTGCGTTCGCCAGGATGGCTGCACGCTCGGGGTCGGTGTCCTCGATCTTGATGGCAACGATACGGGAGTCCTTCACCGGCTCGACCTTGATGCGACCCTGGACCATGGCCGCCGCGTCGGCGCGCTCGAAGGCCTTGGCCTTCATCTCCTCCGGGAGCTTGTCGATGCCCAGGAACACCGGGTCGGTCGCGAGCCCGAGCATCTCCACCACGCGCTCGGCGATGGCCCGGCTACGGAGAATCTTGTACTGCGTCTCGTAGAACTCCTTGGAGTACCAGTAGCTGCCGGTCCCCATGTCCACGGCGTCGCGGATGCCCTCACCCAAGATCTGCGGGGTGCTCGACTCGATGACCAGCGAAGCGGAGGCGGCGTAGACCTTCTTCTGCCTCAGCGTGAAGACGGCGGTCACGGCAACGGCGGTCACGAAGACGAGCAGGATGACCCACTTCCGCTTGAGCAGGACCTCCAGGTACTTGCGCAGGTCGATCGGCTGCTCTTCCGGCATCTGGGCCGTCGGCTGCGCTGGCGATTGCTGGGGAGTTGCTTCCATGAAACCCGGCCCTTCTCAATGCTTCATTGCTTCGGTCAGTCTCATCCGGTGTCTGGTGAATCCCTTTCGATACATCTCGGGGACTTCCGGGGGACCGGCGGCTAAGAGCCGCCGGCTATTGGGTCTCAAAGCCCCTCCGGGGCTGGCCCCCGGCGCGTCGCAGTGGAGTTCCGAACGGCGTGAGCAGCCTGACCGACACTGCTCCATCGCCCAATTCGCCATGGCGCACAACTCCAGCAAGACATCTCGTCGATGGGCTGCGCCGAACTGCCACGACGCGGAGTTCGAAGCTCCACGGCACCGTGCCGGGGGCCAGCCCCGAAGGGGCTTGGGAACCCAATAGCCGGCGGCTCTCAGCCGCCGGTGTCTCAGAGACAACTGCCCCACGCATTCCCATCTCACTTGCTCCCGGCTGCCATCTCGCTTGCTGCCATCCCACTTGGTCCCGGGCCCGGCACGGAGGCCGGGGGCTCCGTCTCATTGACTGCCTAGGGCATTCCGACCAGCCCCGTATCCGTCGTGAACGCTACCATCCGTCCCTTCCCTGCCACTCCGACCGTGGCCGCCACCTGCCGCGCCTTCCCGTTCACCGACACCGCCAGGTCCAGCGCCGTAACCGACCGGACTTCCGGCGTCTTTTCATCCAGCGCCACCC
>CAZAIE010000106.1:0-11777 GCA_964485035.1 uncultured Myxococcaceae bacterium
GCCCGAACTTCGGGCGCTTCCGGGACTCGCTGCCCTGCATCCAGGCCGTGCTGCCGACGGTCTCCGCACCGCGCTCTAGCGACCCGCTCGGCGTTCCGACCGATCCGCTGTTCTTCGTGCGCACTCACCATGTCTTCCTGAGCTACACGCGCCCACAGCTCGCCTCGGGGTTCCTCGAGGACTTCCGGATGGGCCTGGTCGTCGCGATCGCACCGGAGGACCCTTCGGCGATCCTGCAGGGCGAGCTGTCCTACAGCTTCGAGGGCAGGGCGCTGGTGGGCGCCCGGGTGGCCTACGCGCTCGGCGAGAAGGACTCAGAAGCCGGGATGAGCCCCAACCGGCTGACCGCGGTGCTCTCGCTGCGCGCGTCGTTCTGATCCCCAAATGGGTGGCTGGGCACGGAATATCAATAGGTTGGCAAGGTCGCGACCTTCCTGACGGCTCGGGATCAAGCGAGAAACAAGGTCGTGACCTTGTTTCTCGCTTGGCAGGACGGCAGAAACGAGGTCGCGACCTTGATTCCGGCAAGTGGCGAGCCTGGAAACGAGGTCGCCACCTTGATACCGGGCTCCCAACATCGCCGGGTTGACGTCCCCACGAGCGCGGGGCTCTTCTGGGGGCGCTTGAGGACACACGAGGGAGTCGGGGGCAGGACATGAGGGGATGGATCGCCGGAGCCGTCGTCATGCTCTGGCTAACCGGATGTTCAGGCCAGGGAACGGTGCTGCTCACGGAGGGCTGGCAATACCGCTGGGGCGACTCGCCTGCAGCGGCCGACGGGCGCCTGCTCTGGCTCGACGCTCAGCACGAGCCCAGTGCCTGGCAGCCGCTCGCTCCGCCGGTCCGTCCCGACGCCCCGCGAACCTCCGACTACCTCTGGGCTCGGGTCCGACTCCCGGCGGACCTCGCTCCGCACGACTCCGCCTTCTTCGTGTTCATCGACCAGGCCTTCGAAGCCTACGTCGGCGAGGAGCGGGTGTTCGTCCACGGCGTCGTGGGGGAGGACACCCGCCGGCTGGGAAGGCCGAGCCAGCTCTTCTCGCTGGGGTCTGAGCCCGCGGGCAAATGGCTGACCCTGCGCATCTACTCGCGCCACACCACCATCGGCATCGCCGCCTTCCCGCGGGTTGGAGACACCGCGCGGCTCGCCCTGGCGCACCTGCACGCCCACCCCGTCCTCGCGCTGGTCGCCTTCCTGAGCCTGGGGCTCGCGCTGGTCGCGTGGACGTTCTTCGCCTTCGACCGCCGCGACAAGGGTCTGGGCATCCTCGGGGTGCTCGCGTTCTTGTGCGGGGCCTACTCCATCGTCAACGCCTACTCGCCGCTCAAGCCACTGCTCGGCGGCAACCCGCCGCCCCAGATCCAGCTGGGGAGCCTGTTCCTCATCCCCGCGGTCTACCTGGGCTTCTACGGGCTCGTCCGGCCGCGCCGCGTGGTGGTCTGGTACTCCCGGCTGCTGCTCGGGCTGACCACGATGATGGTCGCCGCTTCGCTCGTCGGGCTGCTCACCATGTACCAGGCCCTGACCGTCTACAAACCCGTGACCATGGTCGCCTTCGCCATGGGGATGGTCCTCGCGGCGGTCGACCTGCGGAAGGGGCGCCAAGGGGTCTGGCCATTCCTGGTCGGCTTCGTCGGCATCAGCATGGCCATCGTCCACGACGCGTTGCTCGAGAGCCGAGCGATCTCCGGTGACGCGCTCGCTCTCACCTGGGGCCTGGTCACCGTCACCGTGGCCCATGGCGCCGCGCTGCTGCGGACCAACGCCCAGGACGCCCGCGCCGCCCGGCGCTACGCCCGCGAGATCCAGCAGCGCGGGGAGGAACTCCGCCAGGCCCGCAAACAGGTCGTCGCCGCGGCCAGCAGGCTAGCTGGGGAGACGCAGGCCATCGAGAGGACGGTCGCGCGCCAGCTCGAGAGCACCCAGGCCCAGGCCTCGGCGCTGCAGACCTCGCGCTCCCGGGTGCTCTCCATCGCCCAGACGGCCCAAGACGCCGCGAACGAGGCCAGCACCGTCGCCGAGGCAACGCTGCGCTCGGAGGAGCTCTCGGCCGAGGGGCAGGGCACCGTCCGCCAGACCGTGGAGGCGACCAACAAGCTCGCGGCCCAGGTCGCCCGCCTCGCCCGCGACGTGGAGGCGCTCACCGCCAACGCCGAGCGGATCGGCGAGGTCATCGGCGCCGCGCAGGACGTGGCTGACGAGACGCACGTCCTGGCAGTGAACGCTTCGCTGGAGGCCGCCCGGGCCGGGGAGATGGGGCTGGGCTTCGCGGTGGTCGCGGGGCACATGCGCTCGCTCGCCGCTCGCTCCAAGGACGCCACCCTGCAGGTACGCCAGCAGCTCGGCGACATCCGGGAGCGCGCGGCCGGGGTGGCGGTCGCAGTGGCCGAGGGCGAGCTGCGCGCCAAGGAGGCGCGCGAGCACTCCGAGTCCGCCGGACGCTGCATCGAGGGCCTGGCCACCGTGGTGCGCCACGCGGCCACCTCCGCCGGGAACATCCGCAGCCGGGTGGAGCAGCAGAGCCGCGCGGTCCAGGAGATCGTCGAGGCGCTGGAGGCCGCCTCCCGGTCGGTCGAGGATCTGGTCCAGGGCACCGCCGAGGTCGAGCGGGTCGCCGGTGGACTCGCTTCGCTCTCCCGGTCGCTGGCGCAGGACGTCGCCGAGGGCGCCGAGGCGTCCGGGGCCACGAAGCCGAACCCTTTGTAGTTCCTCGGGCATCCAACGCCGCACAAGCAAGGAGCAGCCGATGGCGTCCACCATTCCTTCCCAGGTCGTGGTCTTCGGAGCGAGCGGGGACCTGACCGCGCGCAAGCTGATTCCGGCGCTCGCGAGCCTCGCCGCGAAGGGCAAGCCCGAGGGCGGGTTCTCGTTCCTGGGCGTCTCGCGCCGTCCGAAGACCGACGAGAGCTTCCGCGCCGAGCTTCGCGAGCAGCTCCCAGCCGACCTGCAGCCCGGCTTCGACGTCATGGCGCCCAACGTCCACTACTTCGCCGGTGACGTGGACCAGCCGGCCGACATGAAGCGGCTCGCCGAGCGCCTGGGCTCGCTCCCGGGCGGCAACGCCGCAGGAAGGCTCTTCTATCTCTCGCTGCGTCCCGAGCTCTTCGCGCCCACGGTGGAGCACTTGGCGCACGCAGGGCTGCTCGGAAGGCATGACGAGGGCGCCTGGCGCCGGGTCATCGTCGAGAAACCTTTCGGCAAGGACCTGGCGTCCGCCCGCGAGCTGAACCGCTCGCTCCAGGAGTGGCTGCGCGAGGACCAGATCCTGCGCATCGACCACTACCTGGGGAAGGAGACGGTGCAGAACCTCCTTGGGTTCCGGTTCCACAACGCCATCTTCGAGCCGCTCTGGAACCGCCACCACGTGGAGCTCGTCCAGATCACAGTGGCCGAGGACCTGGGCATGGAGCACGGCCGCGCCGGCTACTACGACTCGACCGGCGCGCTGCGCGACATGCTGCAGAACCACATGTTGCAGGTCCTGGCGCTGGTGGCCATGGAGCCGCCGTCCTCGCTCGATCCCGAGGAGATACGCGGCCAGAAACTGAGTGTTCTCAAGAGCTTGAAGATTCCTGATGCAGGATGCAACGGCCGCGACTGCGTCCGCGCGCGGTACACCGCGGGGGCCATCAACGGCAAGCCGGTGCCGGGCTACCTGGAAGAGGAAGGGGTCCCCAAGGACTCGCAGACCGAGACGTACATCGCCCTGCGCGCCGAGCTGGAGACCTGGCGCTGGAGCGGTGTTCCGTTCCTGCTCCGCCACGGCAAGCGGATGCCGAAGCGGTTCACGGAGGTGAAGGTCCAGTTCCGGGTGCCGCCGCTGCAGCTCTTCGGCGAGGGCGCCCAGGAGTTCCAGCGCGCCATTCGCGAGGGCACGGTCTGCGCGCTGCGCCCGAACGTGCTCACTCTCTCGATCCAGCCGAGGGAGTCGTTGTCGCTGTCGTTCGGGGTGAAGGCGCCCGGCACGGCGATGAACATGGTCCCGGCGGATCTGTCGTTCGACTACAAGGACAAGTTCGGGGCAGCGACTGCGCCTGCCTATGAGCGGCTGCTGCTCGATGCCCTCAATGGCGACCTGACCCTGTTCCTGCGCGCCGACGAGGTGGAGACGTCCTGGGGCTTCGCCGACGCGATCCGGAGTTCCTGGTCGCGCCCCGATGCCTCGCCGCTGCTCGAGTACCCGGCCGGGAGCTGGGGGCCAGAGCACGCGCAGTCGCTGTTCCGGGGCTGCGAGGGGGCCTGGTCCCGTGGCTGAGTTCGTCCGCTCGAGGCAGGCAGTGGAAGAGGTCGCGTCGCGGGTCGTTGCGGCGCTGCGCGAGGTGCTCGCCAGGCGACCGACCGCGCGCCTGGCGATCGCTGGAGGTTCGGCTGCTGCGGCGGTGGGCTTCGTGAGGCAGCGGCTCGGGAACGACTGGCGCCGCGTGCTGCTGACGTGGGTCGACGAGCGTCAGGTGCCGTACGAGAGTCCGGACTCGAACCGAGGCTCGGCGCACCGCAAGAACCTGCTGGTGAACGCCGACGCGCCTGCCGGCGAGCTGCCGCTGTTCCTGGATGGCGAGAGTCCCCAGGCCGCGAAAGACCGAGCCGAAGACCAGCTTCGCCGCGACTTCGACGGCGCGCTGGACGTGCTGCTCCTGGGGATGGGCGAGGACGGCCACATCGCGTCGCTCTTCCCGGGGCATCCTGCGCTCGAGGCGCCGGGATTGGTCGCGGTCGTCGCCGACAGCCCGAAGCCACCAGCAGGCCGGGTGACCCTGACCCTCCGCATGCTCCAGACGGCTCAGACGGCCGTGTTGCTGGCGACGGGGGAGGGGAAGCGTCCTGCGCTCGAGCGGCTCGCCGCAGACGCTCCGAGCCTTCCGGTGGGACGGCTCCCACGCGTGACGGTCGTGACCGACCTGGAGATGTCCATGGAAAAGCTGAACGATATCGGGATGATTGGGCTTGGAGTGATGGGCGGGAACTTCGCGAGGAATCTCGCGAGCAAGGGGTTTCGGGTTGCCGGCTGGGCCCGTGATCTCGATGCGGCGAGGAAGCTCGCGGCGGACCATCCCGAGGCCAAACTGACGATCAGCGATGACCTCGTGGGATTGGTCCGGGCGCTGGAGCGGCCCCGGCGAATCGTGGTGCTGGTGAACGCCGGAAAGCCGGTGGACGACGTGCTGGCCGCACTCGATCCGCTGCTCGATCCGGACGATGTCGTGGTCGACGCGGGCAACAGCCTCTTCGCCGACACCGAGCGGCGCCTCTCGCAGTGGGCGAGCCGGCCGTGGAAGTTCGTGGGCATGGGCATCTCCGGCGGCTCGGAAGGTGCGCTCAAGGGCCCCGCGATGATGCCTGGCGGCGACCGGGCCTCGTACGAGCGCCTCAAGCCGCTGCTCGAGGCCACCGCTGCTCGAAGCGATGCCGGCCCGTGCGTGACCTGGTGCGGCAACGGCTCCGCGGGCCACTTCGTGAAGATGGTCCACAACGGCATCGAGTACGGCGACATGCAGCTCATCGCCGAGACGGCGCTGCTCTTGAAGGAAGGCCTGGCGCTCGCGCCAGACAAAGTCGCGCAGACGTTCGCGGACTGGAATCGCGGTGAACTCAATAGCTATCTCGTTGAGATCACGGCAGATATCCTGCGCACGCCGGACCCCGAGAAGGCGGGCGGCCTGCTGGTCGATGCAATCCTGGATCAGGCCGGACAGAAGGGAACGGGGAGCTGGACAGTTGTCGCGGCTGCAGAGCTCAACGTCGCCATTCCGACCATCGCTGCTGCCGTGGACGCGCGGAACCTGAGTGCGGGCAGGAACGTGCGCCTCGAAGCCGCGAAATTGCTGGGCGGTGGGCACAAGCCGCTCGCGGGCGTGACGATCGACGACCTCCGGGATGCTCTGTACGCCTCCAAGATCGCCAGCTACACCCAGGGCTTCGCAATGCTCGCCCGCGGCAGCGCCCAGCGCGGCTACCAGACCGACCTCGCCGAGGTGGCGCGGATCTGGACGTCGGGGTGCATCATCCGCGCGCGGTTCCTGCAGCACGTGCGCGAGGCGTTCTCCCAGAAGCCCGCGCCCGAGCTGCTGGCCCTGGCACCGGCCTTCGCGGCGGACCTGGCGAAGCGCGAGGCGGGATGGCGACGCGTGGTCGCGGCGGCGACAGCGGCGGGTCTACCGATTCCGGGGCTCGCGGCATCCCTCACGTGGTTCGACACCCTCAGGACGGCACGCGGGAGCGCGGCGCTGATCCAGGCGCAGCGGGACTACTTCGGCAGTCACACCTACGAGCGCCTCGACCGGCCCGGACAGGCCATCCACACCGACTGGCCGCGGACGAACTGAGCCGGGTGCTATCGTCGGCGCTCGATGCGCCTCCCAGCCGACTCCACGCTGCTGCCCCTGAAGTCGGGGCGGCTCCTGCTCTCGAAGTCCCACGCGACGTTCTGTCGGATCGCCGAGGCCGACGTCCCAGCGCTCGAGGCTGCGCTTGCGGGCAGTCCTCTCGAGGCGGGTCTCGAGCAGGCACTGGAGCGGCATGGGTTCTTCGGTTCGCCGCGGGGGGCTGAGCCGGCGACGCACACGGTGCAGCTGCAGCTCACGAACGCGTGCAACCTCGCGTGCTCGTACTGCTGCACCAACTCCGGACAGGCCCGGAAGGCCGAGCTGCCGCGCGAGCGCTGGTTGGAGGTCGTGGACGAGGTCCGGGAGACGATGGGGGCGGGGACGCGTGTGTCGTTGCTCGGCGGCGAGCCGTTCCTGGTGCCGTGGGCCATCGACCTCGCCGAGCACGTGGCCGCAAGTGGCCTCGAGCTGGGCATCTTCAGCAACGGGCTGCTCTTCCGAGACTCCGAGCTCGCGCGGCGGGTAGCTGCGCTGGTGGCTCGAGGCGCCTCGCTGCGGGTGAGCCTGGCCGGTCCGTCGCGCGAGAGCTGTGACTCGCTCTCGGGTGCGGCGCGCTTCGAGCTGGCCATCGCCGGGTTGCACGAGCTCGCCCGCCACGGCGCGCGGGCGACTGTGGATCTGATGCTCACGCCGCAGCAGACCCGGGAGATCTCCGAGACGCTGTCGCGGCTCCGGGCGCAGCTCCCGAAGCAGACGCCGATAGGCCTCGGGGTGCTCTTCCACGGCGGGCGGGAGTCCGGGGAGCGGACCTTCGAGTCCCGGGCGGAGCTGGAGCGTGCGCTGGACCGGATTGCGTTCGAGGCAGGGGAGGCGATCGCCGCGACGCCGGCCGCGCCCGTGACCTTCCGCCGCGAGGGCTGCTCGTGCGCGCTCGGCCATCACCTGCACGTGCGCAGCGACGGGGTGCTCTTCACCTGCTTCAAGATGGAGGAGCGGGTAGGGGACCTGGCCTCGGAAGGGTTCGCAGCTGCCTATCGGCGCGTGAGCCGGACGCCCCACCCTGCCAGCGAGCTGCCGACCTGTCGGGATTGCCCGCTGAACACGCTCTGCGGCGGAGGCTGCCGGGCGGAGAACCTCCAGTTCACGGGCGACGCCGAGAAGCCTGTCTGCGGCCCCTGGCGCATCCAGGTCCTGGCAGAGCTGCTCGCCGAGGACCGGCCGTCGGCGCTGGAGTGGCCGGCGCCGCAGCTCTTGAGGGAGGCCCAGCTTCGGGGCATTCCGGCCCCGGAAGCGCTGACGCGGGCGAGACCGTCGCAGCACCTGTTGGACACCTGAACGGAGGGAAGTCCATGCCGAAGCCACTGTCGATCTGCATCGAGCACCTGGATGCGAAGGACGAGGACCAGCGCTACGTCCGCTGTGTCGCGCTGGCCGGGAACGAGCCGGGGCTGGGCCTGGACTCCGACGGCGGAATCCTCTGGAAGACCGGAAAGCCCGCCTGCGAGCTGTGGATCTCCCAGGACGAGCGGCTGATCCTGCTCAAGCCGGAGGGCTGCCAGGCGCTGATCACCGTGAGGCGGACCGGGAGGTCGCTGGAGGTCCCGGCAGGGAAGCCGGTGGTGCTGCTGGACCAGGACGAGGTCCAAGTCGCAGAGCACCAGTTTCGCATCCATGTCCACGGCGAAGCCGCTGCCGAGCACGCCCCGACGCCGCTGCGGAACCTGATTCGCACGGCGGCAGGCGTCGCCGCGGCGGTGGCGATCACTGCGTCCGGAGCGATGGCAGACGAGCCCATCCAGGTGCGCCCGACGCCACCCAAGCCGGTCGCGACTGACCGGCTCGTGAAGCCGCCCATGCCACCGGCCGATGCAGGTGTTCCAGGACCCGATGCCAGCGTCCAACCGCCGATTGAGGTCAGGGTCAAGCCGCCCGCGCCGATGCCTGGGCCGGCTCCGACGCCGAAGCCCAAGCCGAACCCGCAGCCCAAGAAGAGCGACTCGAAATAGTCGAGCGATTCCAGGCGCTTGAATGATTGACTAGTGCGGGCCGCGGCCGCGGTGCCTGGGCGGGTGTCTGGGACCCGAAGGACGCTGCTGGCCAGAAGTCTGGGGTGCGGCCGGGCCAGCGCTCGGGGCGCCGGGGAGGCGCATGACGCGCTCGACCACGGGTCCAGTCCGTTGGCCCTGGCGCGGAGCCTGTCGCTGGGGAGCGGGCGGCTTCTGGGTCTGTCGCTGGTGCTGCTGGTTCTGGCGCTCGTGCCGCTGGGGATTCCCAGGACCAGCCGAAGACCGCTCCGACTGTGGGTGGTGCCGGAACGGCTGGTTTCCACGCTGCTGGCCGGGATGCTGCTTGGGCTGATTCGGCTGATGCCCCTGGGGCTTCGGCGGATGCTGCCTGGGCTCCGGTGGCGGACGGCCAGTGGGCACCCAGTCCGCGCTGAGCTCGCGGCGGACGTAGGCCCGCCAGATCTCGCGGGCGTCGCCGGCGCAGGCATTGAGCGAGCGATCGAAGCCAGCGAGGTGGCGGCGGACGTTCTCGAGGTCGCGGTGGAAGAAGGCCTCGGCGCGGCTGTTCTTCGCGGCGGCGATGACCTGGGGGAAGTCGATGATGGTCGGGCCCTGGGCGCCGAGGAGGATGTTGTAGGGCGAGAGGTCGCCGTGGATCAGGTCCGCGTCGAGCATGCGGATGATCTGGGCGCGCAGGTCGCGGTAGTAGGCCCCGGCGGTCTCGGCCGTGATCTGGGCGTCGATGAGCCGCGGCGCCGGGTAGCCCTGGTCGTCGACCACGAGCTGCATCAGCAGGACGCCTTCGTAGAACATGACTGGGACGGGGGCGCGGACCGCGGCGGCCCTCAAGCGCTCCAGGGCGTCGGCCTCGGCGGACTTCCAGGCCTGCTCGGCAGCATCGCGACCGAACTTGCTGCCGCGGGCGACGGCGCGCTCGGTGCGGCTGTTCCCGGTGGTGCGGCCTTCCTTGTAGTCCGCGTTGTTGCGGAAGGAACGCACGTCACGGTCCCGGTAGATCTTGGCCGCCACCGGCTCGCCGGCGTGCTGCACGATCCAGATGTCGGCTTCCTTGCCGCTCTTGAGTCGCCCGAGGATGGCCTCGATGACTCCGTCCGCTAGGAGCTGCTCCAGCTTTTCCATGGCGCGCCGGATCTACCGTGGAACGGTCCAAGAGTCAGTCAGGAAGAAGGGGCCGGGAAAAATCACCGTTTCTTTCCAGGCTTCTTCTTGGCCTTGGCCGGCTTCGCGGCTGGGGCCTCGGGCTTCTCGCCGGAGGTCCGGAAAGGGAGCCGGAGGGCGTTGTAGGTGCGTCCTGAGGGGTCGGTGGGCAGGTCTGCCTTCAGGCCGTCGATGGCGAGCGTGTACCGCGAACCTGGCACCAGGGGCTCGGACGGCGCCAGGCGGTATCGGGTCGGCTGGCCGAGCTCGAGGCGGTCGCTGGAAGGGACGGCGCGTTCGGCGTCGTCGAAGAGCCGGACCCGAACGTCTGCGAGGTGGGGCAGCTCGACCTCGAAGACGGACTCTGGCGCGACGTTGGCTGTCTCGACCTCGGGCGTCAGGGAAGTGCCAGCATCCGCGGCGGGAACCGCAGCCCGTGCAGTCACCGGCAGAGCCAGCGGCACTGGGGGACCCGCATCGATGGTCGCGGCAGCATCCTCGAGGGCCGCAGCATCCAGGCCAGCGGCCGCAGCGTCGGGACCTGCCGGAACCGCCGTCGGACACCCGGTCGCCAGGGTCGCCGCCATCGAGAGCCATAGCCAGTCGAGCCGTTTCATGGCCGCGCAGCATGCCCATCTCCAGCCCGGCTCGCAAACGATCCGAGGTCCGATAAGATGCATTATGTAATCTAGCCACCGAGACCGAACTTCTTGAAACCAGGGCGTTTTGCCTGGAGTCCGCTGGTTCCTGTTCTTGGGAGTTCGGTTACCTACCCGTGGTGCCAGGTCTGTCGAACAGCTCGCGGATGGGCTGCGGACTCGCGCCAGGATCGAGTTCGTCAGACAGCACGACGAGCCTCGCCGACAGCGCGTGGATCACGGCGTTCGCGACGGTCCCCTTCCCCCGTTCACAGAAGTAGGTCCGGCAGCCGAAGGGCCGGTCGCGGTACACCGAGCACCTCAGGCCGGAATCATCGAGCAACGCGCAAGCCCCATCCGGCCGCGCCGCGGGCCAGGCTCGACCCTGTTCTGCGAGTCCTCTCCGAAGCCTGACCAGCTCGAGCGGAAACAGGTTCGGCTCGCGGCCGGTCACCTGGAACTGGCAGCACTCCCCGCATGCCGGACAGACCGTCTTCGACACCGCTGCGTCGGCTTCCTGGAACAGGCGCTCCAGCGCTGCCAGGGCCCGACGTTCCCGGACTGGCCTCGGCAGCCCGTCCTCTGCTTCGTCTGCTGTTTCGATCCAGTTCTGCCTCAAGCATCACCCGCAAGGACCGAGGCCCGACGGATGGTCCGCCGGGCCTCGGGAGTCCTTCGAAACCGGCTCAGCCGTTGACCGTCATGAACGACCGGTAGAGCTTCTGAAAGTCCGCGAGCTTCATGTCGAAGATGCCGTCGTTCCGGCCATCGCCGCGGGGCTCAGACTCGCCCCAGGGATTGCGCAGCGTCACCAGGCGCTCACCGTTGACCTCCTTGTAGCCGAGGATCGAGTACGCGTGGTTCGCGTAGACGCCGGTGTTGGTGTACCGCGCGTCCTCTTCCTCGCCGAAGGTCCCGGCGCCGACCGGACGCTTGCTATCGACCGCCGCCTTGATTTCCGTCCAGAGCTTGTCGGTCCCCATCGACTGGATCGCCTGGTTGACCCCGGAAGCGCCCATGCAGGCCTCCCAGACGTCGTTGGAGCGGCCGCCGTTGCCGATGGCGTTGTAGCTGCCCTTCCACTGCGCGTAGGCCTTCTCGAGCAGCGGGAACCACAACTCCATGCCCTTCTCGGACTTGTCGCCGTTCGAGGTGCCGTAGAGCGGGCCGCCCCACGCGCGCGCGTACAGGTCGCCGTCCACCTTGATGGGCACGTCGCGGTACTTGCCGCTGGACCAGTCACGCTGCTTGAAGGTCACGGTGTACGTCCCGTCACCGTTGTCCTTGAACATGTTCTGGATGACTTCCGGCCGCGCCTTCGCCAGCGCCGAGATGGCCGCCGGGAGGTAGCAGTCGCCGATCTGACCCTGCTGCACGTCCTCCGGCGAGATGCCGTCCTTGAACAGCGGGCCGGTGAAGCGCTTCAGGCTGAACTTGGGCTTGCCGTTCGCGTCCAGCTCGTCCTTGTGCAGCGCCGGGTCCGGCAGGTCCACCACGCCGTTCGGGTTCGTGCTCCCACCTGGCACCGTCAGCGCCGGCCCAGCCTCCGTCGCGAAGGTCGTGTTGTTCTTCCCGTCCGTCGCGGACACCTTGATCACGTCGCCCGGCTTGCCGTTGATCTTCAGGTCCTTCGGCATCTGGCCTTCGCTGT
>CAZAIE010000107.1:0-11770 GCA_964485035.1 uncultured Myxococcaceae bacterium
GCGCGTGGGCAACTTCGTCTACGTCCCACCTGCCTTCGAGGACGTCCCGAGGCTGATGGCGGGGCTGGCCCATTGGCCTGTGGGCCAGGCCGCCAGCTACCGGGCTACCTCTTCGCCGCAATCCTGGCGTACCAGTTCGTCACCATCCACCCCTTTGAGGACGGCAACGGAAGGACCTGTCGCGCTCTCGCGACCTGGGCCCTGCTGCGCACTGGATGCGATCCGAAGGGTCTGCTGAACGTCGAGGAGTTCTACGTCCGGGACCTCGATGGATACTACGAGGCCCTGCAGATGGGCCTGCACTACAGCTTCTATGACTCGAACGCCCGCGGGAGCCGCAGCGACCCGGACCTGACACCCTGGCTCGAGTACTTCTGTCGCGCCCTCCGGGACGCTGCGCGGAGGATGCGCGCAGACGTCGAGCAGGGCTTTCGCTCAGCGCATCCCGGAGGCAGCCGCCTTCATCGAACCCGCAAGGAGAGGGGCGGTGCGCGTCCGAGCCTACCGGCTCACGCCGAACTGGCGCGCAGCGCTGGAATAGCGGAAGTCCCCACGCGAGATAAGGGAAGTGGGCCGCCTCGATTCCGAGTCCGGAATGCGTGATTCCAAGGGGTTGTGGGATCGCGGGGCTCGAAATAGGGGAAGTGGTCAGCGCCCGTAGAGGAAGCCTTGTCGAACCCACCGGCCCCGCCCGTCACCCCGCGCTGAGCTTGGCCCGCAGGTAGACGAAGCGGACGCCGCTGTGCAGGTAGTCGTCGGCCGAATCCAGCGTCGCCGCGGCCCGCAGCCACGCCGGCCCCCGCTCCACCACGCGCGCCTCGATGAGCGTGGAGATGGCGGCGAAGCCCGCGAACTCGGCCCGGGCCCGGTACGCATCCAGGAGCAGCCCCTCGACCTCGGCCTGGTTCTTCAGCGTGGGCGAGACGGCCATCGCCTGCAGGTAGAGCGTGTCGTTGTCGCCGAAGGCGGGGTCCTCGCGCACGCCCAGCTCGTTGTGGTTCTCCAGCGGGCTGCCGATGGCGTACGCGAGCAGCCGCCCCGTCACCCGGTCGCGCAGTCCCAGCCCAAGCGCGCGGGCGTGGCCCAGCGTGGCCTGCAGGATCTCCGGCGGGTACAGCAGCATCGGCTCGCGCCCCTCGCGCGGGCCATACTGCTCGGCCTCCAGGGCGTTCACCTGCGGGAGCAGCCCGGGGGCGTCGGGCCCGGAGAGGTCGACCACCTGGAGGGTCCCGGGCGGCACGTCGATGGTGCCCACGCGGACCTCGGGGCCGCGCAGGACGCCGACGGGGGTGGGCGCGCCGAGCAGGTCGGCCACCGCCTCGCGGAGGATCTCCAGCGCCTCGCGGAGCGCCGACGGCTCCATGTCGTAGCGCGGGTAGAAGCGCAGCGTCCGCTCGCCTGCGGGCAGGAGGAGCAGCCCGCGGCGGAAGGCCCGGTCGCGCAGCCACTCCCGCCAGTCGGTGCGGACGACGTCGAAGGCCAGCATGCAGCCCGCCCCGCGCACGCCCTGGAGGAACCCCTTGTTCTCGCGGGCCAGCTGCTCGAGCCCCTGGCGCGCCAGCGCGCCGGTGCGGCGCACCTGCTCCAAGTCCAGCCGGTCGAGCCAGCCGAGGAGGCGGACCATGCCCACCGAGTCGCCCTCCCAGGTGGTGTTGAACTTCTTCTCCTCCTGGAAGAACGTCGCCAGGTCCTCGGAGACGAAGAGGATGCCGTTCTGGGCCTTCTTGGCCCACATCACCGCGTCGGGCGGGCAGGGCAGGTCGAAGCGCTCGTGGGCCCACAGGTGGCCGGTGGCGCCCCAGCCGGTCTGCACCTCGTCGAGGAGCAGCGGCACGTCGTAGATGCGGGTGAGGAGCCGGAGCCGCCGGAAGAAGGAGGCGGAGGCGAAGCGCAGCCCGCCCTCTCCCTGGATGGGCTCGACCAGCACGCCCGCGACGCGCTGCGCCCGCCGGAGCACCGCGGGGTCGACGAGGGCCCGCTGGTCGTCGACGAAGCGCTGAACAAGCTCAGGCCACGTGGCGCGGTTCGCTGGCAGGCGGGCGAGCAGCTCGTCGCAGGCCTGGAGCTGGCGGCGGAACTGCTCCACCGGTCGTGGCGTGCCGGGGATGCGCCCGGTGACCATGAGGACCCAGATCTGCTCCAGGGTCTTCTCGTCGCGCTTCTGGGTGCGGGTTGGGGACTGCGGGTCCTCCACCGGGAAGAGGACGCTCGGCCAGTCGAAGGTGGGGAAGCCGAGCCGGGCCTTCTTCCGGTGGGTGACGGCGAGCGCCCCCAGGGTGCGGCCGTGGAAGGCTCCCTCGAAGGAGATGATGAAGAACGCCTTCTCCGGCGCGACCTGGGCCTCGCCGGGCTCGGGGACCACGGTCTTCACCCGGTTGAGGAGGACCGCCTTCATGGCGTTCTCGACGGTCTCCGCGCCGGTGTTGACCACGAAGAAGCGCGGCGTCCCGGCCGGGGCGATGCGCCGGAGCGCCTGCTTCAGCTTCAGCGAGAGGACGGTCTGGTACTCGGAGTGCGCGTAGCGCGACGCCACGAAGGGGAGCCCGGCGAGGACCGAGGCCACCGCGTCCGGGTCGTTCTCGCCGAAGGGCTGCGAGGCGATGAGCGCGCCGAGGTCGAGGAAGCGGTAGGGCTCACCCGAGGCGTCGCAATCGATGGTGGCGAGGTAGGGCCCGACGCTCTCCGCGGGGTCGAAGGCGACCGGCAGCGAGTAGAAGAGGCCGTCGGAGGCGGCGTCGAGCGCGGCCTGGCTCGCCGGGAGGTCGGGCCCGAGCAGCCCGTTGACCTGGCGCTTCGGGTCGGCGAACTGCGGGGGCAGGTGGACCCGGAGCTCCCCAGCCCGGTAGCGGGCGTGGAGCGAGCGGATGTGCTCCAGCCAGAGGGTGGCATCGGCCTGTGCCGTTGCGAGACGGTCCATGGTGAGCCTCAACCGGCGGCGCCGGCCCGACGAGGACGAGGTGCTGTAGACAGCTTGCCGATCGCCGGGCCTGGATGCGAGGGAAACCGCGGCACGCGCGGTTTCCCCGCCCGGGAGGTCTCGGGCCCAATGCCGGGCACTTGGCGGAAGCGAAGCGAGGAAGAGCGAGGCGGCGGTCTCGAGAACCGGCAGCTGAAGCAGCCGGCTATTGGGTTTCAAAGCCCCTCCGGGGCTGGCCCCCGGCGCGTCGCCGTGGAGCTTCGAGCGGCACGCTTTGCCTGAACGGTTCGGAGCCACTGCCACCCCGAACAGCGACCAAGGGAGACTCACTCTCAAGGCGTTTGTTCGTGCGAGCCAGCCAAGACGCTCCACACAGGCCAGGCAGGCATTGGGGCCAGCGCCCGACCTCACACCAGCCGCAGGTCCACCTGCTTGAGGTGCCGCGCCTCGAGCAGCGCGGCGAGCTTCTTCACGATGTTGCGCCGCAGGTCGAGCTCCACCGGGATGTTCGGGTCCTGGTGCGCCTCGTTGATCCGCGTGCCCACCACGAAGTCGATGATGTCGCTGTCGAGCATCATCTCCAGCAGGCGGCCCGCGGGATCCATGGGCAGGACCTCCTCGTCCTGCTCCAGGAGCTGCGCGGCCCGCGCGAGCGTGAGCGTCCCCTCGGTGACCAGGTCCACGCCCTGCATCTTCGACGCGGGAGGCAGGTCCTGCGGCGCGGAGTCGTCCTCGAACGGCGTGAGGTCCAGCACCACCTCCCGCCCCAGCTGCCGCGCCACGATGCTCGCCGTGGTCCCGCCGCAGATGGCCTTGCGTCCCGGGTGGTGCAGCACCAGCTCCGCCAGCTCGGAGTCCCGCGACTTGGAGAAGGGCGGGCCGGTGAGCACCAGGAGCCGGCGCGGCTTGCGGAAGGAGACCACCGCGCACGAGGTGTCGTCCTTGGGCCGGCCGAAGTCGTTCGCGCGCGCCCGGTCCACCACCCGCTGCGCCAGCCGCCGCGCGGAGATCTCCGGGTCCTTCGCCAGCACCTCCTCCACGAAGCGCACCACCGCGTCGCGCCCCCAGCCCAGCGGCATGCGGTCCTGCCCCATCCCCGACTGCGTCACCCCGTCGGAGAGCAGGAGCAGCCGGTCCCCCACCTCGAGCTGGAAGCTCGCGGCGGCCACGGGCCGGTCCTGCCAGCGCTCCATCTGCAGGTTCTCGAAGGGGACCCGCAGCTCGCGGCCGGCGCGCAGCAGCAGGAAGGAGGGGTTGCCGTGCTCGACGACCTTGGCCCGCCCCTCGCCGTCCACGTCGGCGATGGTGAAGGTCGAGTAGCTGATCTTGCGGACGCTGCACACCGGCAGCGTGTCCATGATCGTCTCGGCGGAGACGCGCAGGTCCTTGAGGCGCTCGGCGTACTTCAGCGCCATGGTCGCGGTGAGCGTGGCCAGCACGCTGGCCTTCACCCCGCTGCCCAGGCCGTCGGAGAGCACCGTGACCACGCGGTCCTCCCCGCGCACGCGCCGGGAGAGGAAGGCGTCCCCGGCGATGCGCTGGCCGTTCTTCGAGCAGTGCGCCCACTCAACCTCGATATGGGCGCTTCCACGGCTCGTCGTCCCGCTCATGGCGCGGCTCGGCTCCGGACCGCGGGGCCGGCCCGGGCTGCGGCGCGGGCTCCTCGGTGTGGGGGGTGAAGGACTCGATGATCGACTGCAGCGTGATCTCCGACTCGGCGGCGTTCTCGCCCAGCAGGTAGGCGATCTGCTGGACGGTGGCGAGGTTCTTCTGGATGACCTCGCTGGCCTTCCGGACGATCTGCTCCTTCTGCACGTGCGGTCGGGTCACGTCCTGGAACACGCCGCCGACGGTGCGCCCCTTCTCCACGGTGAACAGCGAGCCGTGCAGGATGGCCGCGCCGTGCCGCACCTCGGTGTCGAGGATGTCCTCGCCGGTCTTGAGCACGCTCTGGAAGAGGTGCGCGAAGGGCACCAGGTGCTTCAGGTTCAGCCCCTCCAGCCGCTGCGGGGTGATCTCCGGGAGGTCGGGGGCGAACATGCGCACGAACGGCTCGTTGCACTCGACCAGTGCCAGGTCCTGGTCGGCGATGACCACCGCCGAGGGCATGGTGCGCAGCAGGGCGTTGGCCTTCTTCAGCGCCATCTGCCGCATGTAGGTCACGCACATCGCCTTCTCGGCCTTCTTCTCCAGGAGCGCGTGCGCGAACGCCCGGCAGGTCTCGTACCCGCAGCCGGCGCAGTTGCGCTCGTCCTCGCGCGACTCCTTGCCCACCGACCTCAGCGCGGCGCGCACCTCGGCCTCGGCGTGCACCAGCGGAAGCGCCGGCCCGGGGGTGAGCGCGGTGCGCAGCTCCAGCGCCGCCTGCCTCGGGACTTGATCCGCCGGGTAGCTCGCGGCGCTGAGCACCTGGTAGCGCTTGCACGCCGTGCCCAGCTCGCTGTGCGCCTCGGGGCCGCTGACGCAGCCTCCCTCGCAGGCGAGCAGCTCCACGAAGAGCCCGCGGTCGGGGCGCAGGGTCTCGATGCCGCGCAGGCCGCGCTCGATGTTCTCCACCCCGGAGAAGGCCATGAAGGCGGCGTCGTGCACGCCGACGCCTGCGCGGATGCCGGCGATCATCCCGCCGTCCACGGGGTACAGGGCGCCCTCGGCGGCCCGCTCGGGGACGAAGTGGTCCTCGGGGCCCTCGGGGGCGTGCGTCCAGTCGATCCCCGCCTGCTCGAACCAGCGGCGCAGCTCGGAGAAGGTGAGCACCACGTCGAGCAGCTCGGGGTGCCGGTCCGCCTCGGACTTCTTGGCGATGCACGGGCCCACGAACACCACGGCGACGTCCTCGCCCAGCACCTTGCGCAAGAGCGCTGCGTGGGCCAGCACCGGGGAGGGCAGGGGGGTGAGCAGCTCGGCCTGCTCGGGGAAGTACTTCTGCAGGAGGCCCACGGCCGTGGGGCAGGCGGTGGAGAGCAGCGGCCGCGTGGGCTTCTCGGCGAGCAGCGCGGCGACGTGGGCCGAGACCTGCTGCGCGCCCAGCGCGGTCTCGGACACGCCCCAGAAGCCGAGCTGCTTCAGGGCGTGGATGAGCTGGCCGGGCGTGCCCCCGGTCAGCTCGCTCGTGTACGACGGGGCCAGCGACACCAGCACCCGCTTGCGCAGCGAGAGCAGGTGGCGCGCCCGGGACAGGTCGTCCCGGACGCGCTTGGCCTGGGTGGGGCACACCGAGACGCAGCGTCCGCACAGGACGCAGAGCTCGGAGATGACCGTGGCGCAGCCGTTCTCGACCTTGATGGCCTTCACCGGGCAGTTGCGCAGGCACTTGTAGCAGTCCTGGCACTCCCGCTTCTCGGTGTAGATCGGCCGCAAGAGGTTCATCGCGGGCTCCCCGGCGGGTGGAGGTGGTGCTCGAGCAGAGCGACCAGTGCCGAGGGCTCTACCCTGCCGTACGGCGTCCCGTCGATGACCATGTTGGGGCCCTGGGCGCAGGCCCCCTGGCAGAGCAGGCCGCGCACCTCGACCTGCCCCTCCAGGTGATGGGTCTTCAGGTACTCCTGCAGCGCGTGCAGCGTGGTGTTGTTGCCGCGCGCGAAGCAGGAGCTGCCCATGCAGACGCTGATCTGTACCTGCACCCGGACGGCGGGGACCGCCGCTGCGGGAAGGGGAGGCGCCATGACCGGCCCTACCCCTGCTCCCCGCCAGCCGGGAGGTTGGCGAGCACGACCGGGACCTCGGCGCCGCCGAGCCGGGGCGTGGAGAGCGAGCGCTGGAGCAGCTCGCGCGCGGCCTCGAGCCCGGAGATGGGCCGGTCCGCGACCACCGCGTTCGGGCCGTGGCCGCAGCGGCCCAGGCAGAACGCGCCCTTCACGTCGACGCGGCCCTCGAGCTGCTGCTCGCGCACGTCGCGCAGCAGCGCGGTGAGCACCGCCTGCGAGCCCTTGAGGTAGCAGCTCGTGCCCACGCACACCTGCACCTGGACGCGGTCGCCCTTGCCCGGGGTGAGGGGCAGCTCCTCGCCCGGCAGGCGCTTGCGGCTCTGGTAGTGCGTGTGCAGCAGGTCGTGCGCCTTGTGCCCGCCCGGCGTGCCCAGCGACTCCTGGTAGCAGCGGGTGACGAAGGGGTTCTCCTGCGAGCGGTGCAGCTCCAGGTTCTTGTCCTGGTGGTAGATGCCGCAGGTGCGGGCCTTGCGCGCGGCGGCGAGGTCCTTCACCACCGGCTGGCCGGCGCCGCCGATGCAGCCGCCGGGACAGGCCATGACCTCGATGAGGTCCCACCGGCCCTCTCCCGCCGCCACCTTCTTGGCCAGCGAGCGGGCGTTGGCCAGGCCGTGCACCACCGCCAGCCGCAGCGACTTGCCGCCCACCTCGACGGTGGCCTCGCGCAGCCCCTGCTCGCCGCGCACCTCGTGGAACTCGATGCGCGGGTCGGTGCCCGGAGCCAGCTCGGCCGCGGCGTAGCGCAGCACCGCCTCGGTGACGCCGCCGGAGTTGCCGAAGATGACCCCGGCGCCGGTCTTGAAGCCCATGGGCATGTCGAAGGACTCGGGGGCGAGCGCGCGGAGGTGCAGCCCGCGCTCCTCGATCATCCGGGCCAGCTCCTGGGTGGTGAGCACGTGGTCCACGTCGCGCACGCCGTCGGTGGCGAACTCGGGCCGGCGCGCCTCGAACTTCTTGGCGGTGCACGGCATGATCGACACGACCACCACGTCCTTCGCGTCCACCTTGAGCTTCGCCGGCAGCACCTTCTTCGCCAGGGAGCCCAGCATCTGCTGGGGCGACCGGCAGGTGGAGAGGTGCGGCAAGAGCGTGGGGAAGTACTGCTCGGCGAACTTCACCCAGGCCGGGCAGCAGGAGGTGAACTGCGGCATGCGCCCGCCGGAGTTGGCGCGGTGCAGGAACTCGGTGGCCTCTTCGATCACCGTGAGGTCGGCGGAGAAGGCGGTGTCGTAGACCTGCTTGAACCCCATCGCCTTGAGCGCCGCCACCGCCTGGCCGGCGCTGCCCTCGCCGGCGGCCATGCCGAAGCACTCGCCCAGCGCCACGCGGACGGCCGGGGCGATCTGCGCGATGACCGTCTTCTTGGGGTCAGCGAGCGCGGCCCACACGTCCTCGACCTCGGAGCGCGGGGTGAGCGCGCCGGTGGGGCAGACCGCGGCGCACTGGCCGCAGTCCACGCACTCCACCTCGCCCAGCATGCGCCCGAAGGAGGGCACCACCGCCACGTCGGAGCCGCGGTGGGCGAAGTCGATGGCCCCCACGCTCTGGATCTCCGCGCAGGCGCGGATGCAGTCGCCGCAGAGCACGCAGCGGTTGGGGTCGCGCTGGATGGAGTGGGAGGAGCGGTCGATGGGCGCCGGCTTCTGCACCGGCTTGAAGCGCACCTCCTGCACGCCCAGGCGCCGCGCCAGGGACTGGAGCTGGCAGTTGGTGCTCTTGGGGCAGGTGGTGCACTTCTGGTCGTGGTTGGCGAGGAGCAGCTCCACCGACATCTTGCGGATGTCGCGCAGCTGGCCGGTGTTGGTGCGCACCACCAGCCCGGGCTCGGGCGGGGTGGAGCAGGCGCCCTGGATGCCGCGCCCCTCGACGTCGACGATGCAGAGGCGGCAGGCGCCGTAGATGGAGAGCTCGGAGTGGTAGCAGAAGGTGGGCAGGTCGATGCCCGCCTTGCGCACCAGCTCCAGGAGGTTGCGCTCGCCGTTGATGGGGACGGCGCGGCCGTCGATGGTCACGAAGTTGTCGGTGCTCATGGTGGGGTCTCTCGGGTTCAGGCGATCGCGCCCAGCTTGCAGGTCGCGGCGCAGGCGCCGCAGGAGATGCACTTCGACGGGTCGATGACGTGGGCCTTCTTGCGCTCCCCGGTGATGGCGCCGGTGGGGCACTTCTTCAGGCACAGGGTGCAGCCCTTGCACTTCGCCGGGTCGATGGTGGGCTTGCACAGCGCCTTGCACTGCCCGGTGGGGCAGAACTTGTGCTCGATGTGCTGGCGGTACTCCTCGCGGAAGTAGCGCAGGGTGGAGAGCACCGGGTTGGGCGCGGTCTTGCCCAGGCCGCAGAGGGAGCCCAGCTGCACCGCGCCGGCCAGCTTCTCGAGCAGCGGCAGGGTCTTCTCGTCGGCGCGGCCCTCGCGGATGTCGTCGAGCAGCGCCAGCATCTGGCGGGTGCCCTCCCGGCAGAGCACGCACTTGCCGCAGGACTCGCGCTGGGTGAACTCCATGAAGTAGCGGGCGAGGCCCACCGCGCAGGTCTGCTCGTGCATCACCACCAGGCCGCCGGAGCCGACCATGGCGCCCACGGTCTTGAGCGAGTCGAAGTCGAGGGGCAGCTCGAGGTGGTCGCGGGTGAGGCAGCCGCCCGAGGGCCCGCCGATCTGCACGGCCTTGAAGCGGTCTCCTGCGGGCTGGCCCTTGGCGTCGATGACGCCGCCGCCGATGTTCACCACCACCTCGCGCAGGGTGGCCCCGAAGGGCACCTCGATGAGGCCGGTGTTGGCGACGTGGCCGGTGAGGGCGAAGGTCTTGGTGCCGGGCGAGCCCTTGGTGCCGATGGAGCGGAAGCGCGCCGCGCCCTCGCGGACGATGCGCACCACGTGGGCCAGGGTCTCGACGTTGTTGATGACCGTGGGGCAGCCCCAGAGGCCGCGCTGGGCGGGGAAGGGGGGCTTGGGCATGGGCATGCCGCGCCCGCCCTGGATGGAGGCGATCATCGCGGTCTCCTCGCCGCAGACGAACGCGCCCGCGCCCTCCATGACCTCGCACTTGAGCGACCGGCCGGTGCCGAAGACGTCGGCGCCGAGCAGGCCGGCGGCCTCGGCGTCCTTCACCGCCTTGCGCATGCGGGAGACGGCCAGGGGGTACTCGGTGCGGACGTAGACCAGGGTCTCGTCGGCGCCGATGGCGTGCGCGGCGATCATCAGGCCCTCGATGACGGAGTGGGGGTTGCCCTCCATCACCGAGCGGTTCATGAACGCGCCGGGGTCGCCCTCGTCGGCGTTGCAGATGACGTACTTCTTGCCGGCGGGCTGGGTGCGGGCCGCGTTCCACTTGCGGCCGGTGGGGAAGCCGCCGCCGCCGCGCCCGCGCAGGCCGCTCGCGGAGATCTCCTCGCAGAGCTGCTCGGGGGTGAGCTCGGTGAAGGCGCGCTTCGCCGCCTGGTAGCCGCCGATGCGCCGGTACTCGCCGAGGTCCTCGGGGTCGATGACCCCGCACTCGTGGAGCACGAAGCGCTGCTGGCGCGTGTAGAAGGGGATGTCGTGCACGCCGCGGCAGGTCTTCTGGGTCGCGGGGTCCACGTAGAGCAGGCGCTGCACCGGGAGGCCCTTCACCAGGGTCTCGCGGACGATCTCCGCGACGTCGTCGGGACGGACCTTCACGTAGAGCAGGCCGTCGGGCTCGACGGTGACCAACGGGCCCATCTGGCAGAAGCCCTGGCAGCCGCTCTTGGAGAGGCGGGTCGCGTCGGCCTTCTCCTCGCGGGCCTCGAGCTGCACGCTGACCCCGGCGGCCTCGGCCTCGCGCTTGAAGGCGGCCATCACGCCCCAGGCGCCGTTGGCGACGCACCCGGTGCCGGCGCACACCACCACCCGCCGCTGCGGCGCGGCGCCCGTCTCCACTGCGTTCGTCGTCGTCTGCGTGCTCATCGCTGGGCCTCCTTCGCCGCGATCTCGTCCACCAGCGCGACCGCCTTCTCGGGGGTCACGGCTCCGTGCACCACCTCGTCCACCACCACCACCGGGGCCAGGCCGCAGGCGCCCAGGCAGGCCACCGTCTCGACCGTGAAGAGCATGTCGGGGGTGGTCTTCTTGTCGCCGGTGAGGTTCAGGCGGGCGCGCAGCGCCTCGAGGATGGGGATGGAGTTCTTCACGTGGCAGGCGGTGCCGTCGCAGAGGCGGATGACGTGCTTGCCCTTGGGCTCGAGCGCGAAGTGCGAGTAGAAGGTCGCGACGCCGTAGACCTTGGAGGGCGGGACGCCGAGGGAGGTGGCGATGAACGCGAGCACCTCGGGGGGCAGGTAGCGGTACTCCTCCTGGACGGCCTGGAGGATGGGGATGAGCCGGCTGGGCGAGCGCTGGTTCGCGTCGAGGATCTGACAGACCTTCTCGAACTGCTCGCTGGGGTGGACGGGCGTGGTGGGGGCCTGCATCGTCACTTTCCTTTCGTCTTCTGCGTCGTCGTCGTCGTCTCGTGGCGCCGGGCGGAGAGCCGCTGGGTGAGGGTGGCCAGGCCGGCGTACAGGTCCTCGTTCTGGACGATCACGTGCTCGGGGAGCTGGAGCTGGACCGGGGCGAAGTTCCAGAGGGCCTCGATGCCCGCGCTCACCATCTGCTCGGCGGCGGCCTGGGCGGACTCGGCGGGGACCGTGAGCACGCCCACCAGGACGTGCATGCGGCGCACGAGGTCGGGGAGCTTGCTGAGCGGGAGGATGGCCTTGCCGTGCAGTTCCTTGCCGACCTTCTTGGGGTCGGTGTCGAAGGCCGCGAGGATCTCCAGGCCGGACTCGCGGAAGCGCGGGTAGCCCATGAGCGCGGCGCCGAGGCTGCCGGCGCCGACCAGGAAGGCCTGGTGGACGTTGTTCCAGCCCAGGAGGCGCTCGAGCGTCTCGACCACCTCGGGGACCGCGAAGCCGACCTTGGGGCGGCCGACGAGGCCCGCGGCCTGCAGGTCCTTGCGCACCTGGATGGCGTCGAGCCCGAGGCGCTCGCCGAGGTACGCGGAGGAGACCACCGGACGCTCCGGCGCGAGGGTGCGCGCGAGCTGCAGGTAGCGCGGCAGGCGGCGCAGCGTCGGCTCGGGGATGGGACCGCTGGGCGGGGCGACGGGCGCCTCGTCGGCCAGGACCGGCGGCGGGGCCACGGCGAAGGGGCGGGAAC
>CAZAIE010000108.1:0-11759 GCA_964485035.1 uncultured Myxococcaceae bacterium
GTCTGGGCCAGGCGCTCGCCGTAGGGCTGGCGGCGCGCGGCGCCCGGGTGGTGGTTCACTACGCCCACAGCGCCACGGGCGCCGCCGAGACGGTCCGGGCCATCGAGGCCGCAGGGGGCGAGGCGACGTCGGTGCAAGCGGACCTGACGCGCTCGACGGAGGTCGCCCGCGTCTTCGAGGTCGCCGACGCGTGGGGAGGCTGCGACCTGTTGGTGAACAGCGCCGCGGTCTTCGAGCGCAGGCTGCTGGAGCAGATCGACGACGAGGCCTGGCGCCGGGTCCTCGACACCGACCTCACCGCGCCGTTCTACTGCTGCCGCGCCGCGGTCCCTGCCATGCGCCGCAAGGGGCGGGGGGACATCGTCAACCTGCTGGACGTGGCCGGGGCGCTGATGGCCTGGCGCGGCTACGCCCACTACGCCGCGGCGAAGGCGGGACTCGCCATGCTCACCCGCTGCCTCGCGCTGGAGCTGGCGCCCTCCATCCGGGTGAACGGGGTCGCGCCCGGACCGGTGCTGCTGCCCGAGGCGATGCCCGAGGCGGAGCGGGCGCGGGCGCTGGCCCACGTCCCGCTGGGACGGGAGGGCTCGGCTCAGGACGTCGTGGAGGCCGTGGCGTACCTCCTGACCGCTCCCTACGTCACCGGCCACGTCCTGGCGGTGGATGGCGGGCGCTCGGCCTGACGTTCTCGGGCTTGCCAGCCTGCGGGCCCGCATGAAATGAGTTCCGCCCCAAACGCGGCCCGTCGCCGCCGTCCACTGAGGGTCTTGCATGCGCTTCGATCGTTCCGCCGGTGTCCTCCTCCACGTCTCCAGCCTGCCCGGGCCGTACGGCATCGGCGACCTCGGCGACGTGGCGCACCGCTTCGTGGACTACCTCGCCGGCGCCGGCCAGTCGTACTGGCAGGTGCTGCCGCTGGGCCCCAGCGACGACGGCAACCCCTACGTGGCGCAGTCCACCTGGGCGGGCTCGCCCTTCCTCATCAGCCTGGACCTGCTCGCCCAGGCTGGTGACCTGCACGGCCACGAGCTGGACGTCGCGCGGACGCACCACACCACGCACGTGGACTACGACCACGTCGCACGCTCGCGCCGCGAGCTGCTCTTTCGCGCCGCGGAGCGGTTCCAGGAGCGCGGCGGGCCCGACCGGGACCGCTTCGAGGCCTTCTGCAAGGCCGAGGACGGCTGGCTCGGGGACTGGGCGCTGTTCGCAGCCACCAAGAAGCACCACGAGGGGCAGCCCTGGTGGACCTGGCCCAAGCCCATCGCGCTGCGCTCGGCCGCGGGGGTGAAGGAGTACAAGAAGAAGCTCGAGCGCGAGATCCGCGTCGAGAAGTACATCCAGTTCCGCTTCTTCGAGCAGTGGGACCGCCTGCGCCAGAAGATGGTCGCCGCGAAGATCCGCGTCATCGGCGACGTGCCCATCTACTGCGCCCGCGACAGCGCCGACGTCTGGGCGAACCGCGAGATGTTCCTGCTCGCGCCCGACGGCACGCCCAAGGTGGTCTCCGGCGTCCCCCCGGACTACTTCGCCAAGGACGGCCAGCTCTGGGGCACCCCGGTCTACGACTGGAAGAAGAACAAGGCCGAGGGCTTCTCCTGGTGGATCTCGCGGCTGCGCGGCGCGCTGCGGCACGCCGACGTGGTGCGCATCGACCACTTCCGCGCCTTCGAGAGCTACTGGGAGGTCCCCGCCGGCGCCCCCACTGCCAAGGAGGGCCGCTGGGTGAAGGGGCCGGGGAAGGACTTCTTCGTGGCCGTGCGCAAGGCGTTCGGTGACGCGCCGTTCATCGCCGAGGACCTGGGCATCATCACCAAGGCCGTGCGCGACCTGCGCGACGAGTTCGAGCTGCCGGGCATGAAGGTGCTCCACTTCGCCTTCAGCGAGGGCGCCGCGAGCCCCCACCTTCCCATCCGCCACCCCCGCAACGCGGTGGCCTACAGCGGCACGCACGACAACGACACCACCGTGGGCTGGTACGAGAAGGCGACCGAGAAGGAGAAGGACCTCTTCCGCCGCTACACCGCCACCGACGGCAGCTTCTGCCACTACCACCTCATGCGCCTCGCCTTCGGCTCCGTCGCCGACCTCGCCGTCGTCCCCATGCAGGACGTGCTCGGCCTCGGCTCGAACGCCCGCATGAACGTGCCCGGCGTCGCCAAGGGCAACTGGGGCTGGAAGCTGATGCCCGACCAGATCAACGAGAGCGGGCGGCGCACGCTGCACGACCTCGCCGAGCTCTTCGGCCGCCTGCCTGGCCAGAAGGAAGCCCAGGACGAGGCGGCGGCGCAGTAGTCCGGACGGTCTTCGCTCCTCCCGATTTCGGGCTTTGCGGTCGGGTGGGGCGGTGTATGTTTCTGCGGCCTCGGGGCGCCTCGCCGCCCCGGCCCTGGAGAGTCCCCAATGGAGAGCACCCCCGAAGTCGCGACCGAGGTCGCCCCGGCTGACGTCCCCCAGAGCACCCTCGACGCCCCCACCGCCAGCTCGACGGGCCCGGAGGAGTACGCCATCGTCCCCGCGACGGTCACGCGGGTCACCGACACCGCGGCCGTCGTCTCCTTCGGCTGGAAGGTCGACGGCCAGGTCCCGCTCGCCGAGTTCCCCAAGGTCGACGGCAAGCCGGCGGTGAAGCCCGGCGACGCCTTCGAGGTCTTCGTGGAGGTCCTCGCCGACGACCCTGCGCAGATCGTTCTCTCGAAGGACAAGGCGGAGAAGCTCCGGGTCTGGGACTCCATCGCGAAGTGTGGCAAGGGCGGCCAGTTGCAGGGCACCGTCGTCGCCCGGCTGCCGGGCGGCTACTCGGTGGACGTGGGCATGCGCGCCTTCCTGCCCAGCTCGCAGGCCGACGTCCGCCGCCTGCCCGACCCCGAGGCGCTGGTGGGCGAGACGTTCACCTTCACCCTCTCCGAGTTCGACAAGCGCCGCGGGAACATCGTGGTCTCCCGCCGCTCGCTGCTGGAGAAGGAGCAGAAGGCGAAGAAGGGCGAGACCCTGGCCAAGCTGGTCGAGGGCGCGGTGCTGCAGGGCGTGGTCAAGACCCTCACCGAGTACGGCGCCTTCGTGGACCTGGGCGGCCTCGACGGCCTGCTGCACGTCACCGAGATGAGCTGGGGCCGCGTGGGCCACCCGCGCGACCTGCTCAAGGTCGGCCAGGACGTCACCGTCAAGGTGCTCAAGTACGACGCCAACACCGGGAAGATCGGCCTGGGGCTCAAGCAGCTCCAGGAGGACCCCTGGGCCACCGCCGCGCAGCGCTACCCGGCGGGCAAGAAGGTGCGGGTGCGTGTCTCCCACTTCGCCGACTTCGGCGCCTTCGTCTCTCTCGAGCCTGCCATCGAGGGGCTCATCCACGTCTCCCAGCTCTCCTGGAAGCACGTGAAGCACCCCTCCCACGAACTCAAGCTCGGCGAGGAGGTGGAGGCGGTGGTGCTGGACGTGGACACCGCCGGCCGCCGCATCGCCCTGGGCCTGCGCCAGCTCCAGCCCAACCCCTGGGAGAAGCTGCACGAGACCTACCCCATCGGCTCCACGCTCAAGCGGCGCATCCGCGGCCTCACCGACTTCGGCGTCTTCCTCGGCATCGAGGAGGGCATCGACGGCCTGGTGCACATCAGCGAGCTCTCCTGGGCCGGCAACGTCAAGCACCCCAGCGATCTCTTCAAGGTGGGCGACGAGGTCGAGGCGAAGGTGCTGGACATCGACGGCGAGAACCAGCGCCTGTCGCTGAGCATCAAGGCCCTGCTCCCCGACCCCTGGCAGGAGATGGCCTCCCGCCACCCCGTCGGCAGCCGCTTCAAGGGCAAGGTCGCGCGCATCGCCGACTTCGGCGCGTTCGTGCAGATCGAGCCGGGCATCGAGGGCCTGGTCCACATCAGCGAGCTGTCCACCGAGCGCGTGGAGACCGTCGCCAGCGTGGTCAAGGTGGGCGACGAGATCGAGGTCCAGGTGCTGGACCTGAACATGCGCGACCACAAGGTCTCGCTCTCGGTGAAGGCGCTGACCGAGGTCCTCGACGAGGACTACCGCGAGCACCTCAACGCCGAGGGCGGCAAGACCAAGCTGGGCGACGTCTTCGCCGAGAAGCTCAAGCTCAACAAGTAGCTTCCGCTCCACACGACGAAGCCCCTCGCTCCTTCAGGGCGGGGGGCTTCGGTGCCTCCGGGATGGGAGGGATGGGAGTGGTGCTACTCGGCCGTCTTCTCCGGGGCGGGAGCCGCTGGCGCCGGAACCTCAGGGACGGCAGGAGCAGGGACGGGCGCTGCGCCGGGCTCGACCGCGGGCGGAGGCGTCCCGGCCGGGTTGTGCGCCAGCTTCTTCGCGCCGTCCTTGAACAGGATCTCCAGCTTCGCGCCCTCGACCCGCGTCACCAGCCCCACGCCGAACAGCTTGTGGAGGACCAGGGACTCCTTCGCGTACCGGTGGGTCGCCGCGTAGGTAACCTGCGGTCCGGTGAGCCGCGGGACCACGTCCTCGTCCCACTTGTAGACCCGCTCGGGCTTCTTGGAGCTGGAGTCATCGATTTCGTGGGGCCGCCGCCTCGACACTTCCCTGGTTCGTTTGATCGACATGGCGGCATTCTGAGCAAGGGGCTGCGGGCTGTCCAGTGGCGGGAGTCTGGTAGCCTCGGCCCCTCCCAAGAGGCGCACATGCGTTCGACCCTCCTGCTGGCCTTCTGCGCGATGCACCTCGCCTGCCGCTCCGACCAGCCGGCGGTCCTGGTGGCGGGTGCGGACGCAGGCGCGGACGCGTCCAGCCCCGACGCCGCCTGCACCCCCGCCTGCGCCGGCCGCACCTGCGGCGAGGACGGCTGCGGCGGGACCTGCGGCGGCTGCCCCTCGGGAAGCGCCTGCGAGCCGCTCGCCGGGGTCTGCCGTGCGCGGGACTGCTCGGGGCGGACCTGCGGCCCGGACGGCATCGGCGGCAGCTGCGGGAGCTGTCGCCCCAGCCAGCGGTGCGACCTGCAGGTGGGCGCCTGCAGGACCCCCGACTGTGCCGGGCGGGACTGCGGTCCCGACGGCGCCGGGGGAAGCTGCGGCGAGTGCACGGCGGGTCTCGTCTGCGCTCCCGCCGGCCGCTGTGTCGTCTGCCTTCCCTCCTGTGGAGAGAGGCGCTGCGGCGACGACGGCTGCGGTGGGGTGTGCGGGCGCTGCGAGGGCGACGAGTACTGCAGCGTGGACGGGGCCTGCGTCGGGAGCACGGGACCGACCTGGGGCCGGACGCGGCACCCCATCGTGCTCGCGCACGGGATGCTCGGGTTCCGCAAGCTGTTCGGGACCGTGGAGTACTTCAACGGCGTGAAGGAAGCCCTGGAGCGCGAGGGCGCCGAGGTTTACGTGACCGAGGTCTCCTGCGCGGGCAGCTCGGTCCAGCGCGGGGAGCAGCTGCTCGGCCAGGTCCTGGAGGTCGTCCGCGAGAGCGGCGCCCGGCGCGTGAACCTCATCGGGCACAGCCAGGGCGGCATCGACTCCCGCTACGTCGCGGCGGTCCGGCCCGACCTGGTCGCCTCGGTGACCACGGTGGGCACTCCGCACCAGGGCGCCGACCTCGCGACCTTCGTGGACACGAACTTCTCCGAGGACGGACTGCCGCTCACCGCCGCCGCGCTGGCGACCGAGGGCCTCGGCCACATGATCGAGCTGCTGGCGGGGACCTCGAAGCCGCAAGACGCGCGGGCGACGCTCTACACCCTCTCGGCCCGCGGCGCGGCGGAGTTCAACGCCCAGTTCCCCGCCGGACTCCCGACGACTCCGTGCGGACAGGGCGCGGGCCACTCCGGCCACATCGGGCTCTACTCCTGGTCCGGCACGCGCGTGGTCACCCACCTGCTCGACCCGTCCGATGCCTGGCTGCTCGCGACCTCGGTCGTTTGCTCGGAGGACAACGACGGGCTGGTGGGCCGCTGCAGCTCCCACTTCGGCCAGGTGCTCAAGGACGACTACCAGATGAACCACCTCGACGAGGTGAACCTGCTCTTCGGCTTCACCTCCTGGTCCGAGGTCTCGCCCATCGACGTCTTCCGCGAGCACGCGCACAGGCTCCGCGAGGCGGGCTACTGAGTGGTAGGCACGCCGACCACCCCGGCTCCCTCCCGTTTGGGGGCAAAGGGTCCTGGAGTGCCTGGCGAGTGCGGTCGAGCGGCCAGATCGGCCACCTGGGGCCCGAGACGGCCGTCCCAGGGCCGTTCAGCCATCATGCGTATTTCAATATCGCTGGCGATCCGGGAGCGTCCCAGCGGCCTTCCAGGAGCCCACAAGGGCCGTGTGGGGGCAAGGATGGCCAGGTGTAAGATGCCTGAATCATTTGTGTTTTAGGTCGTCAGTCCCATTCGGCGAGGAGGGCTTGGAGCTTGCGGAAACGCTCCAGCACCTCCTGTCGCTTCGCGGTGAAGTAGGTCATGAACCCCAGGATCAGCAGACCCAGCGCCGTGCCAGCGAAGGCGAGGACGCGGTGGTCCCGGAGGCCGTGCCGCAGGGTGTAGCCCAGGACGCTGAGGACGAAGAACGCAGTGCCCAGGTACAGGTACGAGCGCACGCGCAGCGCGATGCCCACGGCGACTCCAGCCACGCAGACGACCATGCACCACACGAGGTACGCCGGGGTCTCGATGGACGAGAGGGCCGGCCAGGCGGCGGTGCAGTAGATGGCGAGGGCGCCGAACGAGCGCAGGCGCGCGTGCCAGGCCGGTCCGAGGCTCTCCCGGTAGATCCACGAGAGGGCGACCAGCGTGAGCCCGGCGGGGATGACGTAGAACTGCAGGTTCTCGGTGCCCTGGATGCCCTGCCTGAGCCAGAGGACGCTGATGGCCAGGTTGTAGGCCAGCGCGGCCATCAGCCCCGAGACCTTGCCGCGGCCCTCGACCGCGGACAGGAAGGTGAGCTGCAGCGCCACGCCGAACAGCAGCAGCGCGTTGGTCACCGTGGCGTGGTGCTCGAGCAGGAGCCCGCTGACCACCGGGAGCAGCAGCGCCATTGCGCGGGTGGAGGAGCGGAAGGTCTCGAGCCCCAGGCGCTTCACCGCGGTGTGCAGGCCCAGGAAGAGGAAGCCCAGCAGGAGGGTCCAGAGCGGGTCGAACTCCCCTCGGGCTCCGCGCGGCCCCAGCCAGTCGGTCTGCACGCGCAGGGAGAGGTAGAGGGTGATGAACGCCGACTGGGCGAGCCACGCCGACAGCCGCCGCCCCGAGGCCTGCGCCCTGAGGGTCCACATCACGGTGAGCGCGCCGCCGGCTACCAGGGAGGCCGCGAGGTCGCCCGTGGTGAAGCGGACGCGGGTCAGCGCGGCGCCCCACTCGAACGCGGCGAGGAGCGCGTAGACGTGGCAGACCACCAGACCGGCGCCGCTTCCTCCCCGGCCCTGGCGCCACTTCCCCACGCGCTCAGTCGTGAACGCCACCAGGGCCATCGAGGCGGCGAGCCACGGGAGGATGGCCTCCTGGGGGCGGCCGGTCGAGAGGCGGATGCCGACGTGGAAGGCGCTCACGTGGATCGCCAGGGGCACCGCGACGAAGAAGAGCACCCGCCCCGAAGGCGAGCCCAGGCCGGCCTGGATGCCCAACGCGAGGCACCCGGTGAGGAGCGCCAGCGGTGCGTCGAGGGTCCGCGGGTCGAGCCGGGTCAGCGCGCAGCCCAGCAGCACCGCGAGCGTGGAGTAGAGCCGCAGCGTCGTCCCCACCGCGGCCGCGTCGTCGTCGTCCTGCAGGTCGGGGGCGAGCGCCTCCAGCCCGTCGCGCCCCCAGCCCTGCCCGAGCGCCCCGGAGAGCGCGGCGAAGACCACCGCGGCGCTGGTCGCCAGGAAGGGCCATGCCTCGGGGCCGCCCAGCAGCCAGAGCGAGGCCAGCACCGCGACCAGCATCCCGTGCCACGAGTCGAGCGCGGGCCGCCGGCGGATCTGGTGCAGCGCGGTGACGACCTGGGCTCCCGCGAGGTACGGCGCCCAGGCCGGGTCGAGGAACACGCTGAAGGCCAGCAGCCGCGCCAGGGCGAGCACGACCAGCACGGCCAGGGAGAGGTAGGCGAGGGCGCTCGCGGTGGTCGCCAGGGCCGCCGTGGTGGGCGGCGGCAGCGCGGTCCGCGTGCCCAGCGGGGCTGCCGCGCAGAAGAGGCGGTCGCCGAGCCGGGCGCCCCAACCGGTGCGCAGCGCGCCTGCGAGCAGGAAGACCACGTTCAGGGCACCGAGGCCGCAGAGCAACGCCGCCTCGTGGCCGACGTCCAGCGTCGCGAACGCCCCCGCGAAGAGGACCACCGAGAGCCGCACTGCCAGCGAGTGGCCCGAGGCGAGGAAGGACAGTGCCGCCGCCGCGGCCCCGAGCGCGAAGAGCCAGGCCGTGGGGACGGTGCGCGCGGAGGCGGAGAGCGGGACGTCGGCGGCCAGGGGCAGCAGCGCGAGGGCGAGCGCGGTCCCGGCCAGTGCGCGGACGGCGTGGGCGTGGGTGGCCAGCCCGAACAGAGGCTCGGTCATCGTGGGGAGGCGACGGAGCCCCGCGGCGAGCAATGCGGTCCCGAGGGCGAGCATCCCCAGGGCCAGGGGCCGGGTTGCGGAAGGCAGGTGCAGCACCGCGGCGGCGGCCAGGGACGCAGCGGCCACGGGCAGGAAGAGGGAGGTCCTGAAGATGCGCGGCGCGAGGAAGAAGGCCAGCGAGACCAGCACGAACAGCTGGCCCGCCGAAGCGGGGGCGGGCTCGGGCCAGTCGAGCCACCAGGCGCCCACGGCCGCCAGCGCCAGCGCGAGCCCGGTCGCGCCCAGGACGTTCGCCGACTGCTGGTAGCGGCGCTGCGCCAGCGCTCCCAGCGCGACGAGGATGGCGGAGAAGGCGCCGAGCGAGAGGGCGGTGGCGGAGGCCGGCAAGGCCAGGGCTGCGCTCGCCCACGCCCCGAGACCGAAGAGGGCGAGCCAGGCCGGGTGGCCGTCGAGCCGGGGGGCGAAGAGGTAGAACGCCGAGAGCGTCGCCGCGGCGGTGGCGAGCTGCCAACGCTCGCCGACCTCGGCGGAGTCGACCAGGAGCATGGCGAGGATCGCCGCCAGGGCTTGCAGGTGGGCGAGCACGGTGAGGTACGAGAGGAGGGGCCTGGCCTCCACCCCGAGGGCGACGAAGGTCACCTGGCCGGCGCGTTGCGAGGCGAGGCCGAGCGCGAGGGGGACGAACGCCCCGGCGGCGATGACCAGCGGGGTCCAGGCCGCAGGGAACAGCACTGCCACCGAGGTCGTCCCCAAGAGCGCGGCGGCGAAGAGCCAGCCGGCCCAGCGGTGGAACTGGGGGAGCAACAGGAACGCCGTCGCCGAGAGCGCGAGCGGGACGGTCGCTGGAGCCTTCCCGTTGAGGTGCAGCAGGAAGGCGCCGAGCCCGGCGAGGGTGGCGAAGGCGACGGAGTGGACGAGGAAGGTCACCCCTGCGCGGCGGGGCGGGACGCGGAGCGCGCGGCGCAGAAGCGGCGTCACGGGAAGGACGGTGCTCCCCTCGCGGCCCACGAGCATCGCGAGGAGGGAGAGGAGCAGCGCGGCGCCAGCGAGCGGCACGGGGATCAGCTTCTCGGCGTCCTCGCAGGTGCCGACCAGGAGCGCCGTCGTCCCGCCGAGGATGGCGAAGGTGAGGAAGGTCGCCGAGGCCTGCCGGCGCGCGAGCCAAAGCTGCGCCAGGGCGAAGGCGCCGATGCAGAGTGCGGGCGAGGGATCCTCGGCGACGGCCGCGAGGATCAGCGAGGCGACGGATCCCACGAGTCCGGCGAAGGCCGCCGGACCGCGCACGAGGTCGAACCCCTCGGCGACCAGCGGGAGCTTCGAGCCGAACCAGTGCCCCCGCTTGGCCTCCCCGGCCGGACGCGAGGCGACCCCGGAGAGCGCCAGGAAGGCGAACGTCAGTCCGTACGAGAGCCAGGTGAGCGCCCGCGGTGCGAGGCCCGCCTCGTGCGCGGCCAGCAGCGCCCCGCCGCCCGCCGCGACCAGGCCGAGCGCCGCGGGGAGCCCGGAGCCGAGGCCGAAGGCCAGTCCCACTCCGGCCAGCGCGAAGACCAGCCACGCCGAGGCCGCGGTACTGGACGCGCCGGAGAAGGGCAGCAGGCAGGCTGCGACCAGCAGCCCCACGAACGCGAGGCCGCAGAAGGCGCGCGCGCGCTGGGCGCTGAGCAGCAGGGCGAGCAGCAGCGCGACCACGAGCGACATCCCCAGGCCGAGCGCGACCGGCGCCGCTGCGACCGGACGGGCGAGCAGCCCGCCGTCGAGCCCCAGCAGCACCAGCGCGAACGCCGAGAGGTACGAGAGCCGCCAGTGCATCAGCCAGTGAGACAGCCCGAGGGCTCCCAGGAAGATCACCAGGCTGGTGAAGAGCGCGGGCTTGAAGTCGGTCCCGACGTGCGACCAGGCGAGGAGGAAGAGGCCCAGGCCCAGGCCGAAGGCGCGCAGCGTGCCCAGGGCCCAGGTCGCCTCGCGGCGCTTGGCCAGGTGGTACGCCCAGCAGACGCCTGCGAGGTAGATGAGGCTCGCGAGCCCGCCGTAGTTGAACGGGAGGCGCTGACCCTGGTCGTAGCCGGCCAGGTGCTTCACGCCGCCGGCGATGGCGAGGATCCACTCCAGGCGCATGAAGCCGGTGAGGGCGTGGAAGGAGAGCCAGCCGACCACCAGCGCGAGGCCGGTGAACACGCGGGACCGCCAGGTGCGCGCCCCCACGACGAGCAGCACGGTGGCGATGGCCGCGGTCAGCCCGAAGCTCGGCCCGGTGGGCAGCAGGTTGCCCCGCGCCTTGCTCGCTGCGTATTCCACCGAGGCGGAGCCGAACGCGGCGGGCAGCAGCGCGACGTAGCTCAGCAGCGCCAGCCAGGAGGGGTGCCCGGTCTCGACCAGGAGCGCGCGCTCGGCCCTGAGGACCACCGCCACCAGCAGCGCCAGCAACGGCCCGTACTGCAGCCAGCCAAACTGCCCGCGCGCGCCCTCGAAGTGCACCCGGAGGATCACCACCAGCGCGAGCCAGGCGAGGCCCAGGCCGAGGAAGGCGGCGTGGCCCCGGTCCTCCCGCTCCTCTCCGACCGAGGGCGCGAAGAGCCACAGCGCCACGAGCGCCAGGGCGTCGACCCCGGCGAGCAGCCACGGCTCGTGGAAGAAGGGCACGACCGCCACCAGGGCGAGCTGGAACCCGACGAAGGCGCTGAAGTAGTCGCGGCCCTTCACTCCGAAGATCCCGGCGCAGGCGCGGACCAGCGCCACCATCGCGAGGAGCGCGCCCCCGCTGGCGAAGGCCCAGGCCGCGGGGCTGTCCGTGCGCATCGGCGCCAGGGCCAGCAGCGGCATCGGCGACATCGCGGCGGCGATGGAGGCCAGCACCCGGCCAGGGGTGGACTGCCCCCGCTTCACCGCGAGGTGTCGCCCCACCCACCAGAAGAGCGTGGAGTAGAGCAGCAGCAGCCCGGTCACGAGCAGGGTGCGGTGCGTGCCATTGGACTCGGCCACCCACCAGAACGAGCCGGCCAGGACCGCGAAGGCGCCGAGGAACCAGCCCACGTTCTCGGTCAGGAACGGCCGCCAGAACTTCGACCAGGTGGACTCCCGCTCGACGATCTCTTGCTCGCGGGTCGGCGGCGGCTCGGGCATGTCGAGCGGTTCGGGGATGGCAGCGGCGGCCAGCGCGGCCACGCCGATCTGCGCGACCTCCGCTGCCTGGTCCTTTGGGCTCGTCGGAGCTGGCTGAGCAACGGGAGCCGTGGCGGCGACCGGGCCCGCGGGGGCTGCTTCGGTCGCTTCGGCGGCGGCGGGCGCGGGGACCGTCGTCGCTGGGG
>CAZAIE010000109.1:0-6774 GCA_964485035.1 uncultured Myxococcaceae bacterium
CGGACGGGTGAACCTCGTGCTCGTCTGCGGCTCCGCCAAACGCCTATTGGTTTGGCATCCGCGATAATGCAGCTGCCCACGGTCCGCCTTCGTCGCTCCGCGGTTACCTCTCCCCGTGCATTGTATTGATACAGCGTCGTCCCGAACGCATCATACTTCACCGCCCGGCGGCCCTTGGCATTGGTGGGATAGAAACCACACACGCCACTCGCAAACTCGTCGTACACATACTGCACGAGGTTCTCGGTGGTCCCTGCCACCCACCGCCCAACGGTTACGAGTCGCCCGAGTTGGTCATACGCATAGGTCTTCTTCTCGTTGGCCGCTCGAAGCACCGGGGTGTCCTCGGCGGTCATGCCGGTACCCGCCGTGCCGTACTCGTACGAGAACGCGCCCGCAGCCTCGGCAATCGTCGCTCGCACGAGGCGACCGAAGTCGTCGTACTCGTAGAGATTCTCTCGATTGCAGGCAGAGCAGGCAGCGTCGCAGCCAAAGCGGACCTTCGTGGTATTCCCCGCCCCGTCGTGCTCGAAGCACGTCCGCTGGCTGGCACTCGCGTCGAAGTACTCGGTGACGCCCCGCAACCGATTCGCGAGGTCGTAGTCGAACTGGTTGCACCTCGTTGGATCCGCCTCACAGTCCGGCGGACTCTGGTCCTTCGACGAGAACGGGCTACGAATCGCGCTCAGGTTTCCCGAGCTATCGTATCGGCGAATACGCTCGATCGCCGTTGCCGCGCGCGACGTCAGGTCCCCGCCCTGGCCCTCGCGAATCGTGTTTCCCTTCGCGTCTGGCGAATACTTCCGCACCCAGCGCAGCTCTCCCTCTACCGACAGATCGCAGCCTGCTGTGTTGCTGCAGAGATAGCCCGCCTCGGTCTTGACGCTCAGGTCCGCGTGGTACGTGAAGGCGACTCGCTCGAACCACGAAGTGCCGGCTGAGTTGACCTTCGCCTTCCACAGAGGCTTGGGCGACCAAGCGCCGTCACAGCTAGTGCCCTGACGGTGACAGAACCGCTCGCAGTACCCGTCGGGAGAGCACGTCTTCGCAAGCTGCCCGTTGTCGTACGAGTAGGTCGTCTGCCCGGAGGAGACGGGATCCGACTTGGAGAGGATCCGCCGATTGGGGCCATCCCAGGTCATCGTGGTGACGACGCCATTCTCGTCCGTCTCGCTCGTCGTGTTCCCGAATGCGTCCTGCGCGAACGTCCGGACCAATTGCCCGGTGGTCGAGCAACCACTCGGCAATTGGACCGTCTTGTGGACGCCGCCATTGGAATAGTAGTGCGTCGCACTGACCGGGAACGCGGTCCCAGGGCAATCGGTCGCGGTCTCGGAGGTCACGTAGCACGGACCATGGATCTCCACGAACGTGTCCGATGCGTCCTTGGCGATGCCGCACGGCGAGACACCCTGATCGCTGTAGAAGCGGAACGTCGCGACAAGACGCTCGGGCGCGGTCCCATCGAGTTCCCGCGTGAACCCGCGCTGGATGTTGGCGCGAACGCGATTGTCCGGAAGGTAGAACGTCTTCGTCCACGCGTCGTCAGCCGCATGGCCATTGACCACCGACTTTCGCGTCTCCTGCGACACCAACTGCGTGAGCCCCGCGTCCCCAGGGCCGAAGGGCGCGCCATAGGTGTAGGAATACCGCGTCTCCTCCAGCGGCACCCCTGCGTCCGTCCCGGCCATTCCGCGCTGGACTGCGGTCAGCTCCAGGCGGTCGCCGGCGGTTGCATACCGATTGAGGTTGTACGCCCCGCTCTGGCTGCGCTTGCCGCCCTCGTCACCGGGAATCGACTGGGGATTTGTCCAGTTCGACCAGAGCATCGACTCGGTGCTGGACTGGCAGATGGCCGAGTTCCCGCACTGCTCGGTAATCGACTCGACACGCGGACTGAGGTGCCCGTAGGCATTTCCCAGTACGTAGCTCGCGGAGTGCGACACCGCCGTCTCGTCGAAGGGGCCAACATTTCCCGTGAAAGCAACCGCAGTGACTCCTGCATCCGTGGTCTGGATGGTCGTGACCTGCCCTGGACCTGGCCCGTAGATCGCCGTCGCCTTGCCCGTCGAGTCCAGGGTGTAGACGATGACGCCCTCCGGGCCGGAGACACCAAATCCGGCGTCGAAGTTGGAGTAGGTCTCGGTGGTTCCGGCGACGCCACCATCGCCCTGGGTCGCCTGGGAAAGCAGGCCACCGGCTGCGTAGTCGTATCGGATCACCGGAACGCCGCCCTGCTCGATGCGGTCGAGGACGCACTCAGTTCCGTTGGCCCCGGAGACACGCCGGTACTTGAAGTCGTACACGGTGCCGTTTCCCGCGGTGACTGTGCGAATGTACGGAGCCCCCGAGGAGAAATCTGAGACGCCTGCATCCGCGCCCTGGAAGTACATGCACGGTTGGCCGTCCACGACGAGGGCGTGGCTCGCAGGGTCGTGGTAGGCAATCGATGCAATCGTCTGATTCGACTCATCGGCGATGCGTGAGAGGAAGTATGCGGTCCGGCGCAGCCCAGACCAGAGGGTTCCGTATTCGAATCGCCGCGAGTCCTGCACGAGGATGTAGGCCGGACCGCCCGCCCCACCCTTGATCATTCGCTCGGGCTGACTCTGGGAGCCACTGCCCATTGCGGAACCAGCATGGTTCGTCAAGACGCACCCGTCGCCCTGACAGTCCATGAACGAGAGCACGCGGCCGTAAACGTCCGCCGCCATAATAGCGCCGCTTTCAAACCCACCGTCCGCCTTCGGCTTCCCGCCCTGGCCTTGGGCGACAAGGCTGAACAGATTGTGAATCCAGAGTGCGCCCGAGCGGTCCCCCGGCGCCGCTCCAAAGGGCTTGGGAATCGGCTCAAGCAGAGCCTTGGCACCACCCGCACGCAACCCCTGGAAGTTCTTGGCGGCAGACCAATACTGCCGCTTGAAGGCGTAGGGAGTCTGACCGGGGAAGGTCACGTCCTCGCGCCAGAGAAACACCTGACGGGACGCAACGTCCACGGGGTCAGAGACCATCCGCCTCCCGGCGGAACAGCATTTCGGCGGGGTTGGCGTCCGCGCACAAACGTCTCCTTCGTCCACATAGCCATCGAGGTCGTTGTCCAATCCATCACACGTCTCAGGCCCTCCGTCCCAGTCGCATCGCGCACAGTCGGCAAAGTTGCTTTCGCAGGTAGCAATTGCCTGCGCCGCGCTGCCCCCCCCTGTAACAACACTCTCCCGGAATACACGGCAACGAAGGCGGCCCGTCAATGCACAGCGGCTGCGAAAAGCACCAGCCCACCAGCGTGGAGTCAGCACAGAATGCTGATCCAGATGGGAAGACAGCCTCCGCGCAGTAGGTTGAGGGCGGTGGGTCACTGGCTTGATTTCGTTGCGCCAGCGTCAGTTTGACGGTGTAGCATCCACCATAGGGGCAGGCTTCGCCAACAGTCGAAACAAGCAGAACCACCCCAGCCGCTACCATCGCGAACAATGCGCGCATTATTGCCTCTTAGACCAACACCTGCCCACTGTCGATTTGGCGTTTCATTTCTCGTAAGAAACGAAGCACAAGAATAGCGCAGGCTACTTGAGCAACTCCGATTTGCTCCTTCGCACAGTTCCCTTGGCCGGCACCCATTCCTTCGGGGGAACACAAAAGGAACTGCCAGGCATCGACGGAACGACCGACTCGCAACACCAGGATTCGGGGCACTCAATGTCACTAGCACACGGCACTGAGCACACGTATCCCCGCTCCGGATCGGCCTGATAGTGGAAGCAAACCGCACCCCGATCCTTGCACTCGGCCTGACCGCCTTCGGCGCAATCCTCGCCAATGCTCTTGGTCGGCGCCTTGTCAGTACGGAGGAAGTTGTGTCCCGAGAAGACCTCCACTTTTCCTAGCTCCGTTTCGTCCTTACATCCCGAGCCGAGCGCTCCAACCGCTGCAATGGTCACAGCCAGTACGTGTAGCCGCATTCGCATAGAGGTCTCCCGAAGGGAGCACTTCTACCCCCCCCCTTGTTTGGGTGTCAAGCGATTAGTCTTGCCTCTGTTGACTCTGGGGCTTCCGCATGCGACCTGCAAAGGCGGCGCTACGCCCGGAAACCACAGCATCCAAGTGGCGCCTACGCCTCGTCGATCGTGATCAGTCGGTAGCCGAGCAGCGCTCTACTCGGTCCGGCAGCCCTCACCCCTTCGTAGCCACGTGGATGGCCGCAATCCCCAGGGTCTGGTTCTTCCACTCGACCTTCGCGAACCCGGCCCGCGTGAGCTCGTCCGCGAGCGCCCGCTGGTCCGGGAACTTCTCGATGGACCGGTGCAGGTACTCGAACGCCGGGCGCTCCCCCGCCAGCATCGACCCTAGGAGCGGCAGGACATTCTTCACGTACGCCCAGTACAGCCCCTTGAGCGGTCCGAGCGACGGCTGGGTGAACTCGAGAATGACGTACCGTCCCCCCGGCTTGAGCACGCGCTGAACCTCGGCGTAGTTCGCGGGCCTGTCGGACAGGTTGCGCACGCCGAAGGCCACGGTCACCGCGTCGAAGCTCGCGTCCCGGAACGGCAGGCGCTGCGCGTCGGCCAGCGTGAACCCGATGACCGTCTCCCCGCGGTACACCTTCGCGACCTTGGCCTGCCCACCCTTCAGCATCGCGGGCGTGAAATCGGTCGAGACCACCAGGCCAGGGACCCCGGTGCGCGCGAGCGCGAGCGTCAGGTCCCCAGTGCCCGCCGCGAGGTCCAGCACCCGGCACCCCGGCGTCAGCCGCGCCTGCCGCACCGTTTGCCGCCTCCACAGCCGGTCGATGCCCATGCTGGCCACGCCGTTGAACCGGTCGTACCCGCCCGCAATGGACGTGAACAGGTCCCGGACCTTCTCGGGCTCGGGCCCGTGGGGTTCGTCTCTCAGGGAGGTCATGGATTCACTCGAGCCAGGTGGTGGTCTCGTCGACGGTGGGGCGGCGGCGCGGCGGGGGCAGGCTCTTCGCGTACCCCAGCGCGCAGCCGTTCAGCTCGAACTCCTTGAAGGGCACGCCCAGGAGTTCGCAGAAGGCCTCGTCCTCGCTCATCGCCGCCACGGCCGAGACCAGGTGGAAGCCCAGTCCCAGCGCGGTGGCCTTGAGCCACATGTTCTGCAGGCAGTGCGCGAGCGCCTGCTGCTCGGCCGAGGGCAGGCCGCGGCGCTCGGCCACGACCAGGAAGTACGGTGCGTCTCCGACGCCCGGGATCCCGTCGCGGACCAGCGCCTCGATACGGCCTGCGAAGTGCTCGAGCCTGTCCGACCCACCGGGCTGGGCCTGCAGCCGCTGCCGGATCTGGTTTGCCTGCAGCGTGAGCCGCCGCCGCATCAGGTCCCCGGCGATGGGCAGGATGCGCCCGCCACGCCGGATGACCACGAAGCGCCGGTAGTCGCTGCGATCGCCGACCGCGAGCTCGGCGTAGGGGGCCTGCAGCCCCGCGGCGATCACCGCCTCGATGTCCGCCGCGTGCGGCATCTCGTCCAGGAACGTCCGCACCGTGCGCCGCTCGGCCAGGATGGCGTCCAGGATGCGGTTGCGCTCGGCGGCTTCGCTCATCGATTCCTCGATCGTCACGCCTTCGGCCTTCCGGCGACTCCACCAGCCTTCGGCCTTGCGGCCTCACCGCATACTGGCGCGAATCGGCACTACGACCTTCGGCGATTCTGGGATGCGCGGCGCCGCGCCGGAGTTCCCGGCGTCCTCAGCCCAACACGACGAGCCGCTGTGGCCGCATCGCGGTGAAGCCCACTTTCCGACAGACCGCCGCGAGCCCCGCCTCCTTCTCATCCACGCGCATGGTCACGCGAGGGATGGAGCTCAAGAGCATGCGCGAGAGCTGTCCGAGGACGTTGGTCGCGTTGCCACGCCGGCGCTCGGTGGGGACGGTGTAGAGCCCCTCGAACTCGGCCCCCAGCTTCCCGCTCGCGCCGATGTCGATCTTCACGAGGATGCGCGGGCCGTCGGCGAGCACGTAGGTCCGCCCCGCGGCGATGCGCGCCTCGATGCGCCGGGTGAGCAGCGCCGGGCCAGCCGCGAGCACGTCCTCGCCCACCGACTCCTTGATCGCCGCGGCGCTGAGACGGACGAGCTCGGGCACGTCAGCGGGCGCCGCGACGCGCAGGCCGGGACAGACGAACGGGCCGAGGTCGTCGGCCGAGGCCGCGAAGAGCCGCTGCGCGCGGGACCAGCGCGCGGGGCCACAGCCCACCGCTCGCACCAGCGCATCGACCGCGTAGCGCTCGCCGAGGATGCTGCGCGGCCGCACCCGGCTGGCGAGGAACTTCCCCAGCTCGGTCGCCGCGCCGGGATCGAAGACGCACGGGAGCACGAGGCCGCCCTTGCCGCCGATGACGGCTGCGGCGACCACCTTCCCCTCTTCCAGGAGCGCGCAGCTGGTCACCGAGCCATCGGAGACGGTTCCCAGCCCGTGTTCCTCGAGCACACCCAGGGCGTAGAGGTTCTGGACGGGATCCTTCGCCAGGAACGCTCGCAGCTCGTCGGCTCGCTCGGGGGGGAGGTCGATGGCCTGCACGGGTGGAACGTAGCGCGGGGCCGCGCAGGGTAGCAAGCTGCCTCTCCGCCCCGGCAATCATTCGTGATTCCAACGGATTTCTCAGGCGGTCCGTCCAGCCGCGGACCCTGACTGGCCGCCAGCCGTCGTCCCGCTGGCGGGCGAGTCGGAAAGCAGCTATTTCGCTGCCCGGGCCGGACGGAATCCAGGCCCTGGCGCAACCGTTGGATCCCTCGTGGTCCCACCCCGAGGAGTGCAGGAG
>CAZAIE010000109.1:6784-11743 GCA_964485035.1 uncultured Myxococcaceae bacterium
GTGCAGGAGTCACGTGCTCGAGCAAGCTCCCACGCCCCCCGCCTCTCCCATCGCCCCGGCGGTGCCGGACCGGGACGCCGGGAGGGCCGCTTCGGCGGTGTTCGCGTTGCTCGGCCGTGCGCGCGCCCGGCAGCGGGCCATCGTGCTGACCCGGGCGGGGCTGGCCGTGCTCGCCGCGTTCCTCCTGGTCGCTCCGGTGTTGCTCGCCCTGGCCTCGACCGGAAGCTCGCTGGCCCGACCGGTGGCGGCGCTGGTGTTGCTGGCCTGTGGCGCGGCCTTCGCCTTCTTCGGACCGCTGCGGGCCCGCCGCGAGGTCGGGGGACTCGGCGCGACGGCGCACCTCCTGGCCGAGCGGCTGCCGGACCCGGTGCTGCGACGCGGCCTGGTGCCAGGCTTCGAGCTTGCGGGGGAGCTGGAGCACGCAGGTCCGGTGGACTTCTCCCGGTCGCTCGCCAGGGCGCACGTCGACGGCGTCGCCGAGGCGGCGTCTCGCGCCGACCTGGCGGCCGCGTTGCCCGACCGCGGCGTGCGACTCGCGGCCAAGGCGCTCTTCGCCAGCTCGATGGTCCTGGTCTTCTGCGCGGCGTTCTTCAGCGCCCCGCTCGGCCGAGGGCTGAGGCTCCTCGTCCTGGGCAAGGACGCTCCGGCCCCGAAGGTCTCCACCGCCGCCGAGCCGATCACCGGGGAGATCGAGCTGACGTACACCTACCCCGCGTACACCCGGCTGCCCACGCGCGTGGTGCCGAACACCAACGGCGACATCTCGGCGCCGAAGGGCACCCAGGTCTCGCTGCGGACGCGGGCCGACCGCGAGGTCGCACAGGCGATGCTGGTGGTCGGCAACGCGGCACTGCCGATGGAAGTGAAGCAAAGCCGCGAACTGAGCGGCTCGATGGTCGTCGGCGGCTCCGGCAACTACCGCTTCCGCTTCCTCGGCAAGCGTGGGAGCACGCTCGCCGAAGGCCCGCCGATCCCCATCGCCGTGGAGGAAGACACGGCGCCCAAGGTGAGCCTGCTCGCGCCCATGGCCGACCTGGAGGTGGACCCGAAGTCGCAGGTGAAGGTTCGCTGGGAGGCCGAGGATGACTACGGCCTCGCCGAGGTCGCGCTGGTGTACCAGCTCCCGGGCGTGGGCAAGCCGCAGCGCGCGGTGCTCAAACGCGGTGGCACGCCGCCGCGCCGGGCCTCGGAGGACTACGTCTGGGACCTGAACGCGCCCGGCCTGATGCCCGGCGACACGGTCTCGTACTTCGTGGAGGCCAAGGACAACGACGAGGTCTCGGGGGCGAAGACGGGGACCTCGCGCACGCAGAAGCTGAAGATCTTCAGCGAGGCGGAGCACAACCGGAAGATGCTCCAGCGCATCGAGCAGGCCTGGGAGAAGTTGGTGGTGCTGCTCGCCGACCGGCTGGAGGCGCCCGACCGCAAGCGCGAGGGGCTCACCCCGGACAAGATCCGCTCGCAGGCTGCGGTGGACTCGCGGGCCCAGGAGCTGGCGCGCGAGTTCCAGGACGCGGCCTTCGCCCTGCGCAAGGACAAGGCGCCCGCGCAGCTCGCCGGTGCGGTGGAGCTGGTCGCCGCGGGGCTGATGCAGAAGACCCGCGCCACCGCGGACGCCCGCGAGTCGCTGGCGGTCTGGCTCGGCCGGGGCGCCAACCTCGACTCGGAGCCGGTGCGCCGGCTGCAGCGGGCGATCGCCGCGGAGATCGCCGAGGAGGAGAAGGACGTGCTCTACCTCGAGGCGCTGGTGGACCAGCAGCGCATCGAGGACCTGAAGGCGCTGACCCGGGAGCTGACGGCGCGGCGGCGCGAGCTGGGGGACCTGCTCGAGAAGTACCGCCAGGCGCCCGACGAGGAGACCCGGGACCGGCTGGTGCGCGAGGTGGCCCGCCTGAAGGAGCGGATGGGCGACCTGATGCGGCGCATGGCCGAGCTCTCCCGCTCGGTGAGCGACGAGCACCTCAACGCCGAGGCCATGGAGGAGCTGAGCCAGACCGGGGAGATGCTGTCCTCGCTCGACAAGCTCCAGGAGCTGCTGCACCAGGGCAAGGTCGAGGACGCGATGAAGGAGATGGAGAAGCTGGGCGAGGCGCTCGACCAGATGGAGAAGAGCCTCCAGCAGGCCTCCCAGGAGTTCCAGAGCGCCGAGTTCGACCCGGCGGCCAAGGGCCTGCAGGAGTTCGCCCGGGACCTCGACCAGCTCGAGGGCGACCAGCAGCAGCTCCTGGAGGCGACCCAGAAGGTCCGCGCGAACTACAAGAAGGCGCTCGACGACCGGCTCCAGGCCAAGGGCCGCGACTTCGTGGAGCGCCTGCGCGCCAAGGTGGCGGACGCGCGCCAGAAGCTGCGGGACGTGCAGAACCGGCACGCCTTCTTCCGCGAGGACGAGCTCAAGCGCGCGCGGGAAGCGGTGGAGGAGCTGGACATGGCGCTCGCCACCAAGGACTTCGACCAGGCGCAGGAGTCGGCGGCGAAGGCGCTGGCGCACGCGCAGTCGGTGGCCGAGGAGTACGAGCGCCAGGCAAACGACCTGGGCCGGTTCCCCAACGCCGCGCGCCAGCCGCTCACCGCCGAGGCGGCGCACAACGCCGCGAGCACCAAGGCCTCTCTGCCCCCGCTGCGCGAGGTGTCGCGCGAGCTCGAGAGCCTCTTCCCTTCCCCGGCCATGGCCATGAGCGAGCAGGACCGCCAGCAGCTTCGTCAGCAGGCCCAGCGGCAGGAGCAGCTGCAGAAGAAGGCCGACCAGCTCTCGCAGAAGATGGACGAGCTGAACCAGGAGGCACCGCTGTTCCCCGAGGAGGCCAAGCAGATGCTCAAGCAGGCCGGCTCGCGCATGGGGCGGGCCCAGGGCCAGCTCAGCTCGCGCAATCCCACCGGGGCGATGGCCGAGGAGCGCGCCGCACTCGACCAGCTGGGCTCCCTGAAGAAGGGCCTGCAGAAGGACTCGGGCGGCGGCGGCGGGGGCGGGGGGATGCCCTGGCCCTGGCTCGGACCGGGCGCTCCCCGCTCCGGACAGGACGGTTCGGGACGCCGGCGCCAGGACGATGAGGTGAAGATCCCCGGGGCGGACCAGTACCAGGTGCCTGCGGAGTACCGGAAGGACATCCTCGACGCGATGAAGCAGTCGGCGCCGCCGAAGTACCAGGACCAGGTGAAGCGCTACTACGAGGAGATCGTGAAGTGAGGACCGCCCCTGCCCTCGCGCTGCTGCTCGTGGCCGCCCTGGCCTCGCCGGCCCGCGGCGACGACTCCATCAAGTCCGGTCTCGCCCTCGCCTTCCAGGAACTCGACGGCTGGGACGTCGCCGGCGCCCGCCGGCTGCTGGACGAGCTCGTCGCCCGCGCCCCCGACGACCCCGGGGTGGTCAAGCTCCAGGCCCAGGTCCTCTTCGAGGAGGCGCGCTACGCGGACGCACAGGCGGCGCTGCAGCGCCTGGGCGGACGGGCCGACGTGGACTTCGCCGCGCTGGTGCAGGGCGCCGGCAAGGTCACCCGCGCGATGGAGACCCGGGAGAGCGCGAACTTCGTCGTCGCGTACCGCCCCGGCCCGGACGCGGTGCTGGTGCCGTACGCGCTGGAGACGCTGGAGAAGCAGCGCGCCGCGCTCGCCGAGCAGCTCGGCTACGCGCCGCCCGGAAAGGTGCGCATCGAGTTCGTGCAGAACGCGCGCGAGCTGGCGATGGTATCCACGCTGCCGCTCGAGGCGATCAAGAAGACCGGCACCATCGCCATCTGCAAGTTCAACCGGCTGATGGTCACCACGCCGCGCGCGCTGCTGCGCGGCTACGAGTGGCAGGACACGCTCGCGCACGAGTTCACGCACCTGGTCATCTCCAAGATGAGCCGGGACACGGTCCCCATCTGGATCCACGAGGGGCTGGCCAAGTTCCTGGAGTCGAGCTGGCGCGGCGCGCCCGGCCAGGGGGCGTCTCCCGCAGCGATGGGCCTGCTCGCCGAGGCGCTGAAGCAGAACAAGCTCATCCCCTTCGAGCGCATGCACCCCTCGATGGCGCTGCTGCCCTCGCAGGAGGACGCGGCGCTGGCGTACGCCATCGTCTTCACCGTCATCGAGTATCTGCACGGCAAGGGCGGCTACCCGGTGCTCCGGCGGATCATCGAGAACCTCAAGGCCGGTGAGCGCTACGACCTGGCCGTGGGAAAGGCTGCGGGCGCTCCCTTCAACCGCGTGGTCTCGGACTGGATGACCTACCTCGCCAAGCGCGAGTTCCCGCGCGAGACGCTGCCGCTCTCGGTGGAGAAGCTGCGCTTCAAGGACGATGAGGCGAAGCGCGCCGCGGACAAGTCGCAGGACCGCCGCGAGGAGATCCGCTTCGGGGACTTCCTGGAGATCGAGGACGCCGAGGGACGCAAGCTGGCCCACCTGGGAGAGCTCTTGCGCCAGCGCAACCGCTTCCCCGCGGCGGCCGACGCGTTCGCCCGCGCCCACACCCGGGTCGGGAACCGCTCGCCCGCGCTCTCGAACAAGTACGCCCAGACGCTGATCAAGACGGGCGACCTGGTCACGGCCGAGCAGCTGCTGCTGGCGAGCCTCAAGCCCTTCCCCGGCCACCCCTCGACGCACGCCAACCTCGCGGCCATCTACCAGGCCACGCGCCGGCCCATGGACGCCGAGCGCTCGTTCCTGGAGGTCATCGGGGTGAACCCGTTCGACCCCGCGCCGCACGAGGGGCTGGTGAAGATCTACAAGGACCGGCAGGACGAGTCCCGGGCCCAGCGCGAGCTCGAGGCCCTGCGGATCCTCGCGGGGGACCAGAAGCAGGCCAGCGACGAGGGGACGCTGGTGGTCCGCAGCCACCCCTGGGCCAAGGTCTTCCTGGACGGAGCCGACACGCAGCGCACCACCCCCACGCAGCTCCGGGTGAAGCCCGGCCTGCACACCCTCAAGCTGGTGAACGACGAGCTGGGGATCGTCCGTGAGCAGTCGGTCGAGGTCGCCACC
>CAZAIE010000110.1:0-3094 GCA_964485035.1 uncultured Myxococcaceae bacterium
GGGGCGAACCCCACCCCGAAGCTCGACCCTGGCCGCCCCCCGCCCGGGGCCCGGATACACGAAGGCCCGGACCGCACGGAGGCGGCCCGGGCCGGGTTCAGCTCAGCGCCCCAGGACTAGGTCTTGTTGGGCGCCGCGTAGGAGAGCTTCGAGAGCTGCTCCAGGTACTGCCACTTGGCCTGGACGTGGGCGCTCGCCTGGCGCAGCAGCTCCTTCGCCGCGTCGGGGTTGCTCTTCGCCAGCATCTTCCAGCGGGTCTCCTGGTACGCGTAGTCCTCGAAGCTGATCTTCGGCTGCTTCGAGTCCAGCCGCAGCGGGTTCTCGCCCTTGGCGGCCAGCGCCGGGTTGAACCGGTACAGCGGCCAATGGCCCGAGTTCACCGCACGCTCCTGGTTGTCGACGCCGGTCTTCATGTCGATGCCGTGGGCGATGCAGTGCGAGTACGCCAGGATGATGGACGGGCCGTCGTAGGCCTCGGCCTCCATGAACGCGCGGACCGTCTGCAGGTCGTTGGCGCCCATGGCCACCGTGGCCACGTAGATGTGCCCGTAGCTCATGGCGATGAGGCCCATGTCCTTCTTGGGCATCGGCTTGCCGCCGGCCGCGAACTTGGCCACCGCGCCCATGGGCGTGGACTTGGACATCTGGCCGCCGGTGTTGGAGTACACCTCGGTGTCGAGCACGAGCACGTTGACGTTGCGCCCCTGCGCGAGCACGTGGTCCAGGCCGCCGTAGCCGATGTCGTAGGCCCAGCCGTCGCCGCCGAGGATCCACACCGACTTCTTCACCAGGTAGTCGGCGAGCACCAGCAGCCGCTTGCTGGCCGCGTCGGAGGCGCCCGCGAGCACCTTCTTCAGCTCGGCCACGCGGCTGCGCTGCGCGAGGATCTCCTTCTCGTTGGTCTGGTTCGCCGAGCGGATGGCGTCCACCAGCTGCACGTGGCTCTTCAGCGCCTCGGACTGGGTCAACAGCTCGCGCGCGAACTCCTGGAACTTGTCCGCGGCCAGCCGGAAGCCGTAGCCGAACTCGGCGTTGTCCTCGAACAGCGAGTTCGCCCACGCCGGGCCGCGCCCGTCGGAGTTGGTGCAGTACGGGGTGGTGGGCAGGTTGCCGCCGTAGATGGACGAGCAGCCCGTGGCGTTGGCGATGAGCGCCCGGTCACCGAAGAGCTGGGTGAGCAGCTTCACGTACGGGGTCTCGCCGCAGCCCGCGCAGGCGCCGGAGAACTCGAAGAGCGGGCGCAGAAGCTGCGCGCCCTTCACCGAGTCCTGCTTCACCCGCGTGCGGTCGGGGTCGGGCAGCGAGAGGAAGAACTCGGCGTTCGCACGCTCGGTCTCCCGCAGAGGGACCTGGTCGACCATGGTGAGCGGCTTGCGGGACGGGTCCTTCTTGTCCTTGCCCGGGCAGACGTACTGGCAGGCCTCGCAGCCCGTGCAGTCCTCGACGAACACCTGGATGGTGAACTTCTGGCCCGCGAACTCCTTGTCCTTCACGTCCACCGACTTGAACGTGGGGGGCGCGTCCTTCAGCAGCTCCGCGGGGTACACCTTGGTGCGGATCGCCGCGTGCGGGCAGATGGTGGAGCACTTGCCGCACTGGATGCAGATGGAGCCGTCCCAGGCGGGCACGTTCAGCGCGATGTTGCGCTTCTCCCACCGCGAGGTCGCGAGCGGGTAGGTGCCGTCCACCGGGAACTTCGACACCGGCAGGCTGTCGCCCAGCCCGGCGATCATCACGCCCGTCAGCTCCTTGATGGACTCGGGGGCCTTGGGCGAGACGGCCGGTGGCATCTCCTTGGTGGAGTTCACCGTCGCCGGCACCGTCACCTCGAAGAGGTTCTCGACGGTCTGGTCCACGGCCTTCCAGTTCTGCTCGACGATCTTCTCGCCGCGGGCGCCGTAGCTCTTCTTGATGGCCTGCTTGATCTTGTCGATCGCCTCTTCGCGCGGCAGCACGCCGCTGATGGCGAAGAAGCAGGTCTGCATGATGGTGTTGATGCGCACGCCCATGTTGGTGGCCTTGGCCACCTTGTACGCGTCGATCGTGAAGAACTTGAGCTTCTTCTCGATGATGTGCTTCTGCACGTGCTTGGGCAGGTGGTTCCACACCTCGTCCTTCCCGTACGGGCTGTTCAGCAGGAAGGTCGCGCCCGGCAGGGCGTTGGCCAGCATGTCGAACTTCTCGAGGAAGACGAACTGGTGGCAGCCCACGAAGTGCGCCTGGCTGACCAGGTAGGTCGAGCGGATGGGCTGCTTGCCGAAGCGCAGGTGGGACACCGTCATCGACCCGGCCTTCTTGGAGTCGTAGACGAAGTAGCCCTGCGCCCAGTTGTCGGTGGTCTCACCGATGATCTTGATGCTGTTCTTGTTGGCGCCGACGGTGCCGTCCGAGCCCAGGCCGTAGAAGATGCTGCGGCGGACGTCGTCGCTCTCGGTGGTGAAGTGCGGGTCGTAGGGGAGCGAGGAGTTCGTCACGTCCTCGACGATGCCCACCACGAAGTGGTTCTTCGGCTTGGCCTCCTTCATGTTGTCGAAGCAGGCCTTCACCATCGACGGCGTGAACTCCTTCGAGCCCAGGCCGTAGCGGCCCCCGACGATCGTCGGCATGGCCTTGAAGGGCGCCTTGCCGTCCGCGAGCATCTCGTTCACCGCGGTGTGGACGTCGCAGTACAGGGGGTCGCCGGCGCTGCCCGACTCCTTGGTGCGGTCCAGCACGCAGATGGACTTGGTGGTGGCCGGCAGCGTCTTGATGAACGACTCGACGCTGAAGGGCCGGTACAGGCGCACCTTGAGCAGGCCCACCTTCTCGCCCTTGGCGGTGAGGTAGTCCACCGCCTCGTGCGCCGCCTCGGCGCCCGAGCCCATCATCACGATCACGCGGTCGGCGTCGGGCGCGCCCACGTAGTCGAAGAGGTGGTACTGCCGGCCGGTCAGCGCCGCCAGGCGGTCCATCGTCTTCTGCACGATGGCCGGGCAGGCGTCGTAGAACTTGTTCGCCGCCTCGCGCCCCTGGAAGTACACGTCCGGGTTCTGCGCGGTGCCGCGCATCACCGGGTGGTCGGGCGAGAGCGCCCGGGCGCGGTGCGCGTTGATCA
>CAZAIE010000110.1:3194-11727 GCA_964485035.1 uncultured Myxococcaceae bacterium
CCGCGCATCACCGGGTGGTCGGGCGAGAGCGCCCGGGCGCGGTGCGCGTTGATCAGGTCCTCGCTGACCAGGTGCCGCATGTCGTCGAACGAGAGCTCCTCGATCTTCTGGACCTCGTGCGAGCTGCGGAAGCCGTCGAAGAAGTGCAGGAACGGCAGGCGCGCCTCGAGGGTGGCCGCGTGGGACACCAGCGCGAGGTCCATCACCTCCTGCACGCTCCCGGAGGCCAGCATCGCCCACCCGGTCTGGCGGGTGGCCATCACGTCGGAGTGGTCCCCGAAGATGGAGAGCGCGTGGTAGGCCAGCGCGCGCGCCGACACGTGGAAGACGGCCGGGGTCAGCTCACCCGCCACCTTGTACATGTTGGGGATCATCAGCAGGAGGCCCTGCGACGCGGTGAACGTCGTGGTCAGGGCGCCGGCCTGCAGCGCGCCGTGGACGGTGCCGGAGGCGCCGCCCTCGGACTGCATCTCGGCGACCAGCGGGACGGTCCCAAAGATGTTCTTCTCGCCACGGGCCGACTTCTCGTCGGAGATCTCGCCCATGACCGAGCTGGGGGTGATGGGGTAGATGGCGATGACTTCGCTCACCGCGTGGGCCACGTGCGCGGCGGCGGTGTTGCCGTCGATGGTGACCAGGCGCGGCTTGCGGTTGGGAATGGACGACATTTACTTCCTCCAGTTTTTCTGCGGGGCGTCCGGGGCGGCCACTCAGCCGCTCCGGGTGTTGCGGGCTGCGACTGCGACAACGGGGAAGGGACAGGCCCGCCGGATCAATCGAACCCGACGAGCATCTTCACGTACTGGGACCGCTCGAAGACCTGCGGCTCCGGGTTCGACTTCTGCGAGAGGAGCCCGCGGACCTCGTCCACGGACTGGTACTCCTTGGCGCGCATCCAGGCCTCCATCTCCGCCAGCATGTGGCCCAGGTGCTGCTCCCGGTTCTTGAAGAGGGTGGAGCAGACCATGGCCACCCGCGCGCCGGAGAGGAGCATCTTCAGCGCGCCCTGGCCGTCGTGGACGCCGCCGGTGGCCGCGAACTCGACGTTGGGGATGCGCCCGTACATCAGGCCGATCCACCGGAGCGCGAGCAGCGCGTCGTCGGGCTGCGAGAGCTCCACCCGGCCCACCGCCTTCATCGAGAAGATGTCGAGGTTGGGCTGGTAGAAGCGGTTGAAGAGCACCACCCCGTTGGCCCCGCGCGCAGCGACCTGGGCGACCATGTTCGGGATGGAGCTGAAGAACGGGCTCAGCTTCACCGCCAGCGGGATCTTCACCGCCGCCCGGACCTCGCCGATGGTGTCCAGGTACTCCTTCTCCACCTGGGCGCCCGTCTTCAGCGGGTCGGTCTGCAGCGAGTAGAGGTTCAGCTCCAGCGCGTCGGCGCCGGCCTCGGCGATCTTCCTGGCGTAGGCGCCCCACTTGCCGCCGTGCAGGCAGTTGAGGCTCGCGATGACCGGCATCGTCACCGCGGCCTTGGCGCGCTCGACCAGGCGCAGGTAGTCGGCCGGCCCGGAGTTGAAGGGGATGTCGGCGTACATCCGCGTGGCCTCGGCGGAGACCTCCTCGCCCGCGGCCAGCGACTGCTCCAGGCGCATCGCCTCCAGCTCGAGCTGCTCTTCGAAGAGGGACTTCAGGACCACCGCGCCCGCCCCTGCCTCCTGCAGGCGCTGCACCTTCTCGGGCGAGTCGGTGAGGCTGGAGCTGGAGACGACGAGCGGGTTGCGCAGCGAGAGGCCGAGGTACGTCGTCGAGAGGCTCGTCATCGTCGTCTCCCTGGTTACGGTTGGCCTTTGGAGCGGCGGAAATCTAGGACCGCGGACCTTGGGCCGCCAAGCGAAAACCTCGGCTCCGGACGGGTGCCTCCCGAGGCTTCGGGGACCCGGAGACCGGCAGCGCTCGATGCGAGCGGCGGACGTGTAGCACGTCCGACCCCTCGCTCCAAGGACCGTAGTGACTCAGCCCTGGGCGTCGGGGGAGAACAGTCCGTGCGTCTCGGCCAGGCGGGCCTGCATCCACTCGTTCAGCTCGAGGTCGGCGACCACCTCGGCCATCTCGTCGGGGGCGACGCAGGCCCCGCGGCGCTTCAGCGAGACCACCGCGTAGGCCTTCACCCGGGGGTCGGGGTCGGCCAGGGCCTCGCGCAGCGCCGCCTCCACGTCCACCCCCGGCACCCAGCCGAGCAGGTCGAGCAGGGCGGTCACGATGCAGCGCGCCGCCTTGTACTCCGGGTCGCGCTCCCCGCCCGCAGTGTGCATGGCCTTCCGGCGGGCGCGCATCGCCTCCAGGACCCCCGCCGCCTGCGGCGAGAGCACCTCGGGGTCCAGCAGGCCGTCGGAGCAGAGCGCCGAGGTCGCGTCCCCGACCTCCGCCGCGAGCTGCGGGAAGGCCACCAGGGCCAGCAGCCGGGGGTACAGGACGTTGAGCTGGCGGGGGTCGTCGATGAGGGCGTCGGTCCCCAGCCCCGTCAGCCCCTTGCCGTGCCGCGTGGCGAGGTCGAGGAAGGCCGTGGCCGCGCGGGGGTCGCCGATCTTCAGGAGCAGCCTCAGCGCCTCGACGCGGGCCCGGTCGCCGTAGCGCGCAAACGCCTCCTCGATCACCGAGACGTACACGCGGCGCGGCGTCCGGGAGGCGGCCCAGAGCAGGTCGGCCTGGGTGTCGCGCTCGTCGGCGCGGGCCGGGAACGGCTCGCTGGCAGCCTGCAACGCCCGGAGCGCCTCGACGGTGTTCAACCCCAGGCGCCCGTGTGAGAGCAGCTCCGCCCCGGCAGCGCTGCGCACGCCCGGGTCGTTCGAGCGCAGCCGCCCGAGTAAGTCGTTGAAGTCCGGCCGGCCCGACATCGTTCCCTCGCCCCCTCAGCGGATGGACTGCGGCATTCTGCTCCTTGGCTCCGTCCATCGCCAGCCCCAAACCCAACGGGGTCGATGGAAGGCTCGTAGTAACCTCCGGCCCCATGTCCCGCCGCGCGAATTTCGCTCTCTTGACCCTCATCGCCCTGTCCACGCCGCTGGCGCTGCTCCTCGAAGCAGGGATGCGCCGCTACCTCATGACCGAGGCGATGCTCGAGTTCCGCGAGTGGCTGGGCCCGCAGATCACCCCGTGGGCGTGGGGCCTGGTCGTCCTGGCCGCGGCCTCGGTGATGGGAGCGCTGGCGCTGCAGCCGCGGGCGCACGCCTCCGTGCAGCGTCGCCTCGAGCGGGAGCAGAAGGTGCCGGTCGAACAGCGCCCCGAGCGCGCCCGGCTCGAGACCCTGATGATCGTCGCGTCGATCCCCCAGGTCCCGGCGCTGCTGGCGACTGCGGCCTCGATGTTCGGGGCCGAGCTGCTCCCCACCCTGCTCTGCGTGGGCATCGGGACGGCCGGGGTGTTGGTGCAGTGGGCTGGGACGCCAGGCCCCGAGGCGGCCAACGAGGCGGCTAGCCGGTGAGCGGAACCGCCGGGCAGCAGGGGTCCACGCCGACCATGCGCATCACCTTGTGCATGAAGCCCACGTCCATGGGCTTCACCTCGTAGTCGACCGCGCCCAGGTTGAGGCACATGTGGCGCGTGAGCTGATCCTCGACAGCCGAGAGGATGAGCACGCGGATGCTCTTGGAGATGGGGTCGCGCTTCAGCCGCGCCAGCAGCACTCGGCCGTCGGTCTTCTGGTGGATGTCCAGGATGATGAGGTCGGGCCGGTGCTCGCGCGCCAACTCCACGACCCGGTCGGAAGAGGTGTCGGAGACGACGGTGATGCCGTTGCGGCGGGCTTCGCGAGCAAAGGCCGAGACGAGCAGCGGCTCGTCGTCACAGATGAGGATGATCGGTCGCTTCTTGAGGTCCATGCGCACCGGAATCGCAAGGACCGATCCAGCCCTCACTCGCCGTGATTTCAAGGGGTTCCGAGGTGCCTCCAGGGTCCAGGCAGACCAACTGGGGTCTTCGCGACCAGCCCCGCGGTTATCATCCGCCGCGGCTGTACCGAGCCCGAACGAGGGAAAGCATGGCGCGCAAGCGCGAGACGAAGTGGTTGAAGGCGGTGCGCGCGGCGGGCCCCAAGGGCAGCCTGCCGGTCGAGAAGCCCGACTGGATTGGCCGGGCGCTCCCGCGAGCGGGTCTGCTCACCCCCGAGGAGGCCGAGGCGGCCATCCGCGCCGGGCGGGTCTCTCTGTCGGGCCGGGTGGTGAAGGAGCCGCTCTCGCTCTTGCGGCCGACGGACGAGGTCCGGCTCGACGGGCGCAGGGTGGACCTCACGGCCCCCACCATCGTCCTCGCCTTCCACAAGCCCGCCGGCTGCGTGGTCTCCACCGTGGACCAGTCCGGCCACCCCACCGTCTTCGACGTGTTCCGCGCCAGCCTGACGCCCGACCTGGCCCGCTACGGCTGGCACGCCGTGGGCCGGCTCGACCGGGACACGACCGGACTGCTCCTCTTCACCAATGACGAGCGGCTGGTCGGCCACGCGACGCAACCGGCGACCCACCTCCCCAAGCGCTACCTCGCCCAGGTGCAGGGCAACCCCGACGAGGCGCGGCTCGAGCCGCTGCGCCAGGGGCTGGTGCTGGACGACGGACCGACGCGGCCTGCCCAGGCGCGCGTCCGCGAGCCGGGGGTGGTGGAACTGACGCTCACCGAGGGCCGCTTCCACCAGGTCAAGCGCATGCTGGGCGCGCTCGGGCTGCCGGTGCGAAAGCTCGCCCGGGAGGCCATCGGGACCATCGAGCTGGGCGTGCCCGAGGGCCGGTGGCGCCGGCTCTCGGAAGAGGAGGTCGCCGAGGGGCTGGGCTTCAAGCCCGCTCCGCGGCCGAGCAAGTAGCGCTCTTCCTCACGCCCCGTGCTTCTTGAGGATGCCCTCGATGCCAGCGCGCGCGATGGGGTGGTAGGCCTCTTGGCAGCGCTCGAAGCACCGCCGCGCCACCGGCCGCGTGGCCTCCTGCCGGGCCAGCGCGAGGTAGAGCGGCTTGAGGTACTTCATCCGCCCCACCCGACCCAGCACGTCCTCGACCGCCGGGATCGCCGGTGGGTACCCGGACGACGCGGCGAGTGAGAGCCAGGAGACCAGCACCTCGAAGTTGCCGCTCTTGCCCAAGCCGAACCGGCGGTCCAGCTCCGCGCAGGACTCCACCGGCGAGGGGTGCGGCAACGACTCGAGGTACAGCGACCACTCGGTCGCGGTCCAGGCCTTCACCTGGTCGGCGGTGGGCGGCGTGGTTCCCAGCGCCTGCAACGTCTCGAGCTTCGAGGACCACGCCTGGGGCGCATTCGCCGGCACGCCCACCCCGTCGATCCACTTCGCCGCGTCGATCTTCTCCAGGGCCCCGGGAAGGTGCTTCTGCGCGAAGGCGAGGAAATCGTCCGTGGTGATCGACTGGAAGCGGAAGGTCCCGATGTACTTGCGCAGGAAGGCGTCGAAGGCGGGTCGGCCCACCGCGTCCTCGAGAGCCCTCACGAAGAGGAAGCCCTTCTCGTACGGGACCTGCGAGTAGGCCTCGTCGGGGTCCACCTGCGCGAAGTCGGTGCGCAGCTTCGTCCACTCCGGGTGGTCCTTGAAGTTCTCGATGGCGAGGTCCAGCCCCTTGCGCCCCAGCGCCGCGTGCAGCCCGGCGACCTCGGCCCCTTCCAGCGCCTCGAGGATGCGGCGCTCGGCCCAGACGGTGAAGCCCTCGTTGAGCCAGAAGTGGTCGGCGTTGGCGTTGGTCACGAGGTTGCCGGTCCACGAGTGCGCGAGCTCGTGGGCGAGCACGTTCACCAGCGACCGGTCGCCGGCGAGCAGCGTGGGGGTGAGGAAGGTGAGCCGCGGGTTCTCCATGCCGCCGTACGGGAACGAGGGGGGCATGGTGAGCACGTCGAACCGGTCCCAGTCGTAGGGCCCGAAGAGCTTCTCCGCCGCGAGGATCATCGCGTCCACCCCCGCGAACTCCCACGCCGCCTTCTCGACGACGGCCGGCTCGGCCCACACCCGCGAGCGGGGGCCCAGCTCCCGCGAGGCCAGGTCGCCCACCGCCAGCGCGAGCAGGTACGGAGGGATGGCCTGCGGCATCTCGAAGGTCTCGACCGCCTCGGCGCCGCGCACCTCCCGCGAGACCGAGCCGGCCGACATCACGGCACGCAGCGCCGCAGGGACGGTGAGTTCGGCGCGGTAGGTGATGCGCACCCGCGGGGTGTCCTGCAGCGGCACCACCGAGCGGGCGTGGATGGACTGGCACTGGCTGAAGAGGAAGGGCTCCTTCCCGCCCGCAGTCTGGGCCGGCGTCAGCCACTGCAGGGCGGTCGCCGAGGGGGAGGTGCGATACGCCACGCGCACGCTTCGCGTTCCGGGGGGAAGCGTCACGCGCAGCCGCGCCCCGAGGATCGGCTCGGGCGGGGAGAGCGCGAAGGGCAGCGCCGCCCCGTCGGCAGCGAAGACCCCGTGGATGGTGAGATCGCGGGTGTCGAGATCGAGCGGCCCCGCGCCGGGCGCCGCGAGCTCCAGCGTCGCCTCGCCCTCGAGCGTGCGACTGGCGAAGTCCACGCGGGCCTTCCAGGAGAGCCGAAAGACCTGGGGCTGGGACGCGTCGTTGTACGAGTGCGGATCGAGGCGGGCCATTGGATGCTCCTGTCGGTTGGGCGGACGCCGAGGATAGCGCCCGCAGCATGGCTGCGCTCGTCCCGGTGGGTGACGACCGGCCGTCTGTTCACCCCTGGTCGGAAGAGGCCCCCACGCCCACGAGCACGCGGAGCCTTCCGAGCATGAAGCCGACCGTGGGTTTCAGGGAGTTCGTCGGGCCTCGAACCCTACGGCTCAGGCGGCGTCGGCGGCGGGCTGCGGCTCCACGTCGCGGGGCCTGCGGCTCTGCCAGAGCGAGAGGATGCCGCAGTAGAGGAAGCCGAACTGGAAGAGCACCAGGAATGGCACCGACGCCCAGATGGCCTCCTGGACCGCGAAGACCAGCGCGTAGGTGAGGTAGAGCCCCAGGCCAACCTCGATGAACGGCAGGACGTTGGCCTTGCCGCGGTACTTCTTCTCCTTCCAGTTCCCGGCCTTGCCGCCCACGATGCCGTGCTTGGGGGTGCGGGCGAAGCCCGACTGCTGGTTGAGCAGCGCCTCCATCACCGCCTTGGCATTGCTCACCGACATCCCGATGCCCAGCGACATGATGAAGGGCAGGTACTTCACCTGCTCCCACAGCGTGCGCCCCACCTCGCGCTGGCTGGCTACGAAGAAGACGCTCATCGAGAGCGTGGCCAGGATGAAGAAGGGGAAGTCGAGCAGCAGCACCCCGTACCAGCCGTGCTTGTAGCGGATGATCATCGAGACCGGCATCAGGAGTGAGAGCACCACCATGAGCAGGTAGGCGATGTTGTTGCTCAGGTGGAAGAACGCCTCCTGCTTCACCTTGAAGGGCAGGTCGGACTTGAGGATGGCCGGGAGCAGCTTGCGCATCGTCTGGATGGAGCCCTTCGCCCAGCGGTGCTGCTGGCACTTGAAGGCGTTCATGTCCACCGGGATCTCTGCGGGGGAGACCACGTTGGGCAGGTAGACGAACTGCCAGCCCTTGAGCTGCGCGCGGTAGGACAGGTCCAGGTCCTCGGTGAGCGTGTCGTGCTGCCAGCCGCCGGCGTCCTGGATGGTGGCGCGCCGCCAGATGCCGGCGGTGCCGTTGAAGTTGAAGAAGCGCCCCGAGCGGTTGCGCGCGGTGTGCTCGATCATGAAGTGGCCGTCGAGGAAGATCGACTGGGCCTGCGTCAGCGTCGAGAACTCGCGGTTGATGTGGTCCCAGCGCACCTGCACCATCCCCACCTTCTCGTCCACGAAGTAGGGGACCGTACGGCGCAGGAAGTCGGGGGTGGTCACGAAGTCCGCGTCGAAGACCGCCACGAACTCGCCCTTCGCCTTCTTCAGCCCCTCCTCCAGCGCCCCCGCCTTGAACCCGTGGCGGTTGGTGCGGTGCAGGTAGACCACGTCGAGCCCCTCGGCCCGGTGCCGGTTCACGCACGCCTCGGCGATGCGCGTGGTCTCGTCGGTGGAGTCGTCCAGGACCTGGATCTCGAGGAGCTCGCGCGGGTAGTCGAGCTTGCAGACCGCGTCGATGAGCCGCTCCACCACGTACATCTCGTTGAAGATGGGCAGCTGCACGGTGACCCGCGGCAGCTGCTCCATGCGCCCCTTCGGCAGGGGCAGCTTGTACTTGTAGCGGTAGTACAAGAACGCCATGAAGTAGCGGTGCGACCCGTACATCGACAGGACCATGAGGATCCCGAAGTACAGGGCCAGGAGAATCGATTCGGTGAGCGTCATTGCGTCCGTCCTAGAGCCGGTGCCTCCGGTGCTTCCGGCACGGCTTGGGGCGCCTTCCGGACGCCCTGCAACGGGGTTGCCCCCCCAAAAAGCGCGGCGACTATAGGGGATGGCCCCTGACGGCGCAACGCAAACCTCGCAACCCCCGGAACGGCGAAAAGCCCAGCGATTTCAGCCCATAACGACGGACGGCCCGACGGGGCCGCACCTCCGACCCTCGGAGGGACGAGCCCGGCGGGCCGTAGGAGCCGGAGTGTCAGCCTGCGCGCGCGCGCAG
>CAZAIE010000111.1:0-11659 GCA_964485035.1 uncultured Myxococcaceae bacterium
GAAGCGCTCCGCGGGAACGCGCGGGGTCACCCGGGCGACGTCCTCGATGGCCAGCAGCGGGAGGATGTCGGTGCCGTGGGTGACGGTGGCTCGTCCGGCCAGCGTCACCACCGCGTCGCGCCGCACCTTCTCGATGCGGGAGACCAGGCCCAGCGGCAGCGCGAACCGCTCGCCCGGCGCGTTCTCCACCACCAGGTAGGTCTGCGCGTCGTGCGCCAGCCCCGCGGTCCTGCGCTTCGCCTCCGCCCGCTCGGCGAGGGCCTTCGTCGCCGCGAGGTTCGAGGCTGCGCAGATGCCCGAGACGTCGAGGATGAGCGCGACCGCGCCGTCGCCGAGGATGGTGGCCCCGGCGTACTCGCGGCACCCGGAGAGGTGCGCCCCCAGTGGCTTGACCACGATCTCCTCGGAGTCGAGGAGCTGGTCCACCACCAGGCCGTAGCGGAAGGTCCCCGAGGCGACCACCACCACGTTCACCGCGCTCGAGGGCGCCACCCGCCGCTCGCTGCGCCGGCGCTCGTCCGGGGCGGCGGGAGACGGTGGCTCGGCGAGCAGGTCCGGGCTGCGTCGGTCGTGGGCCAGCACGCGGCGCTCGGCGTGCCGCTCCCCGGTCGCGTCGGTGAAGGTCGGCGCCACGCCCAGGACCTCCGAGAGGCGCAGGAGCGGGAGCAGCTCGCCGCGCAGCCGCATCACCGACGCCGAGCCCACCCGCTCGACCCGGCGCTGCACCTCGCCCGCGGGGATGCGCACCAGCTCCACCAGGTTGACCTGGGGGATGGCGAAGCGCTCGTCGTTCACCCCCACCAGCAGGCTCGGGATGATCGCGAGCGTCAGCGGCAGCCGGACGGTGATGGTCGTGCCGCGGCCGACCTCGGAGTGGATGTCGACCGTCCCGCCGACCTTGGTGAGGCTGGAGAGCACCACGTCCATCCCCACCCCGCGGCCGCTCACCTCGGTGACCTGCGCCGCGGTGGAGAAGCCCGGCGCGAAGACCAGGCGGATCTTGTCGTCGTTGCTCATCGCCTCGAGCTGCTCGCGCGTGTACAGCCGCTGCTCGAGGGCCTTGGCCGCCACCCGCTCCGGGTCGATGCCCGCCCCGTCGTCCCTGACCTCGATGACCACCTGACCGGCCTCGTGGAAGGCGCGCAGATCCAGCCTGCCAGCCTCGGCCTTGCCCACCGCCAGCCGCTTCGAAGGCGCCTCAATCCCGTGGTCGGCGGAGTTGCGCACCAGGTGCGTGAGCGGGTCGCCCAGCGCCTCGATGAGCGTCTTGTCCAGCTCCACCTCCTCGCCCTCGATGTGGATCTCCAGCTTCTTCGAGAGCGTGCGGGCGAGGTCGCGCACCACGCGGCGGAACTTGGTGAAGACGATGCCCACCGGCTGCATGCGGGTGGCCATCACCCCGTCCTGGATCTCCGAGGTGATGGCGTCGACGCGCTGCGAGAGGTTGAGCATCTCGGCGAGGTCGCGCTCGCCGGCTTTCTTGAGCAGCGCGTTCCGGGTGAGCACCAGCTCGCCCGCGAGCAGCATCAGCCGGTCGAGCTGCGCCAGGTTCACGCGGACGCTGCTCGCGCCGTCGGCCTTCCGGGGCGAGTCGGACTCGGGCTCCGGGTTGGTCGTGGGCGCGGGCGCAAGAGCGGCCGGCTCCGAGGCGGGCAGCGCCGCCGGCGGCACGGCCGGGGGAGCCCCGCTGGACAGCGCGCGCAGGCGAGCGAGCACGTCCCGGGAATCCACCTGCGCGATGTGCTCCACGTCGGCGAGCATGCGGCCCAGCAGGTCGGTGCTCTCGAGCAGCGCGCTGATGACCTCGGGCGTCGCCGAGAGCTCGTGGCTGCGCATCATCCCCAGCACGTTCTCGGCGGCGTGGGCCAGCTCCTTCACCGCGTCGAGGGCGAAGAAGCCCGCGGTGCCCTTGATGGTGTGCGCGGCGCGGAAGATGGAATTGATCGTCGCGTCGTCGGCGACTCCTCCCTGGGCCTCGAGCGCCAGGAGGCTCTGCTCGAGCGTCGCGAGGTGCTCGCGCGACTCCTCGAGGAAGGCGACGAACGACTCGTCATCGAGCGGTGGGAGCATGCTGGGCGGGACCTGACTCAACCCTTGTGCCAGCGCTAACCCCGCGAGTTTCCGATGCTCGGGCAGGGGTGCCGTCGACCCCTTGGGGTGGCGGGGACCCCGAGGGTCGTGACGTACTGCCGGGCGGCTCTCGGCGGCTGGGCGGTTGCCTGGGGACTTGCCGGGGCCCACCTGTCTGGCGTAGAGCCTAGGCCGCAGTCTGGAGGAGTGGCCGAGTTGGTCTAAGGCAGCGGTCTTGAAAACCGCCGGATGCTCTCAAGGTGTCCCGAAGGTTCGAATCCTTCTTCCTCCGCAGCAGAACCGCAGGTTCGTGCTTGACCTCGAACGGCGGCCTTGGATATAAGCACGCGCTCGCGTCGGCCAAGGAAGGCGCCGCGAGTGATTCAGCGGAAGGTTGAGGGAGTCTGGCGAAGCGCGCCGGGTTGGAGAGATGGCCGAGAGGCCGAAGGCGCTGGTTTGCTAAACCAGTATCCGGGGTAACCTGGATCGAGGGTTCGAATCCCTCTCTCTCCGCAGTGAAGTGGCAGTGGCGGTTGCAGTGTTGACAGAGAGCACCCATAGCTCAGCTGGATAGAGTATCGGACTACGAATCCGAGGGCCGAAGGTTCGAATCCTTCTGGGTGCGCAGCATGGAGGGCCGGCAGTTCCGGGGTGACCCGCGAACCGCCGGCCCTTCGGCTTTTCCGGGGGCCTGGTGGCTGGACTCGACATCCTCTTCCTCGAGCCGCGGGCGTTCCTCTCGACAGGGACGCGCACCGCCCAGGACTGGGAGCCCTCGCTCGGGCTGATGTGCCTCGGGGCGTACCTCGACGCGAACCGGCCCGACCTCGCTTGGGACGTCGCAGATCCCGTCCTGCTGGGCTCGCTGGACGCCGTGCGCGAGGCCGTCGCCGCAGCGCGGCCCAGGTGGATCGGCATCCCCTTCAACCTCACGCGGACCTACGCCGACTCGGTCGCGCTGGCGCGCCTCTCTCGCGAGGCGTGCCCCGAGGCCCGCATCGTCGTCGGCGGGAACCACGCCACCTGCGCGACCGACGACCTCTTGCAGGAGGTCCCGGAGATCGACGTGGTGCTCCGGCGCGAGGCGGAGCAGTCGCTGGCGGCGCTGCTCGACGGGACTGCGCCCGCGGCGATCCCGGGAGCCGCCTTCCGCGACGCAGGGACGGTGAGGCGGGTCCCGCCCGGTCCGCTGTCCGAGACGCTCGACGCCTACCCCAGCCCCTACCGCGTGGCGGACCGGTTCCAGCTCGAGCGCCGGCTCCACGCGGTCCAGGCGAACTTCGAGGACACCATCTTCGCCCGCATGGTGCTCACCAGCCGGGGCTGCCCCTACGACTGCGAGTTCTGCACCAACGGCGCGGCGGCCGGGCGCATGGTGCGCTACCACGGCGTGGACTTCGTCCGCGAGTCGGTGGAGCGGGTCCGCGACCGCTACCTCGTCCACCTCCCGTACCCGGTGGTGAACCTCACCGACGCGATCTTCACGGCCAGTCGCGAGCGGACCGTCGCGCTCGCCAAGGCGCTCTCGGGCTTGGGGGTCCAGTTCCACTGCCAGACCCGCGTCGAGACCTGCGGCCCCGAGGTGCTCGACGCGCTGGGCCAGATGGGCATGGCCTGCGTCTCCTTCGGCATCGAGACCCTCAACCCCGCGATCCTCGCGAGGACCGGCAAGCGGTTCGACGTGCCCAGGCTCCAGGAGCTGGTGGCGCAGCTCCACCAGAGGTCCATCCGCGCCGCCGCGACCTTCGTGGTGGGCCTGCCGGGGGAGTCCACGGACTCGATCCTCGAGACCGCGCGCGCCGCGGCCCGCTGCGGCTTCGACGAGGCCTTCTTCTTCCCCCTGGTGGCGGTGCGCGGCAGCGCGATCTTCGACCGGCTGCTGCGCGAGGTCCCTGAGGACCGCCGCGAGCCGGTGGGGCGTCCCCAGAACCGCGAGTGGCTCTACACCGCGCAGTTCAGCGGGGCGCAGCTCCGGCACCTCGCCGAGGCCTGCGCCGAGGTCTTCCGGCAGGGGTGAGCAGGCCGTCCCTTCCTCGATCGTCCGGGGCCTCGCGCGACGCCCGCCGTTACCATTTCGCAGGCGCCAGTGCGACCAAGGGGGCGGCCATGGCGGAGCTCGTCGGACCAGCGAAGCGGGTGCGCGTGTACCTCAGCGAGGGGAGCCTTCACCGGCACCGACCCCTGGACGTGGCCCTCGTCGACCTGCTGCGCACCGAGGGGGCCAGCGGCGCGACGGTGCTGCGCGGCACCGAGGGGTTCGGGGGCTCGGGGGTGGTGCACACCCACCGGCTGGTCGAGGGCGCCCGGCAGCTTCCGCTGGTGGTGGAGTGGGTCGACACCGCCGAGCGGGTGGAGCGGCTCCTGCCCCGGGTCCGCGAGTTGCTGCAGCGCGGCCTGGTCACCGTCGAGGACGTGGAGGTGGTCTGGTCCCGGCCCGCGGTCCCGGTGCGCGACGTGCCCGCGAGCCTCACCGCCTCCGACGTGATGTCCCGCGAGGTGGCGACCGCCGCGCCCGAGACTCCCGTCCGCGAGGTGGTGGAGCGGATGCTGGGCCGGGTCTACCGCGCCATGCCGGTGGTCCAGGGCGGCAGGGTGGTGGGGATGATCACCAATGGCGACCTGCTCGCGCGGGGCGGGCTGGGCGTGCGCGTGGAGCTGCTCGGGTCCCTCGAGCACCCGGACCTGCAGACCGAGCTGGCGCAGGTCGCCCGGGCTGCGAAGACCGCCGCAGAGGTGATGTCCCGGGAGGTGGTGACGGTAGGCGCGGGCACGCCGCTGACCCGGGTGGCGGAGCTGATGGTCTCACGGCGGTTCAAGCGGCTGCCGGTCGTCGACGACGGCGGGGCGATGGTGGGCATCGTGAGCCGCCTGGACGTGCTGCGCACCGCGGCGGCGGCCGAGCAGCGGGAAGAGTCCGAGGGGACGGCGCACGGCCTCGCGGCAGGGGCGCCCCTCTCCCAGGCGCTGCGCCGGGACGCGCCGATGGTGTTCCCGGAGAGCCCCCTCGCCGAGGTGGTGCAGGCGGTGGTCGCCACGCGGCTGAACCGCTGCCTGGTGGTGGACCACGAGCGGCGGGTGCTGGGGAAGGTCACCGACGCGGAGGTGCTGGAGCGGGTGACGCCTTCGCTGCGCCCCAGCGCCCTGCGCTCGCTGATGCACCGGGTGCCGTTCGTCCACGTCCCCGCCGGGGAGCGCGAGACCGAGCAGCACTCGACCGCGCTCTGCGCCAAGGACCTGATGGTGCCGGTGGCGTTCCTGGTCGGCGAGACGAGGCCGCTGCGGGAGGCCATCGAGGCGATGCTGCCCGGCCAGCACAAGGTGCTCGCGGTGGTGGACCGCGAGCGGCGGCTGCTGGGCATCCTCGACCGCGCCGACCTGCTGCGCGGCCTGCTGCAGGGACGCGGGGGCGGGTGAGCGCGTCCGGCGCCGGGTTCCAAGGCGCTTGACGCGGGGCTGCCGGCTCCGGATAACCGGGCCCCACCTTGGTTGCCCCCGTACCATCCGAGCCGTCCTTCGAGCTGCGGGGCCTCGTCCGCCGCGTGAGCGCCTACTTCCGGGCCTACTTCGGGGGCGTGACCGTGGACCTGGCGCGCATCCGCCAGGGCGCGTTCGAGGTGCAGCTCCTCCTGAGCGCGGCGACCATCGCCTTCGCCGTGCTCACCAACACCTTCCGGTTCTTCGGGGAGGCCCAGCTCCGGATGACGGTGGTGGCCGTGGTCTGGGGGCTCGTGCACCCGGCCCTCTACGTCATCGCCCGACGGCTCTGGGCGCCTGCGGCCCACCTGTGCTTCCTCCTGGGCGCGCACGGCTTCCTCACCTACGCGTTCACCCAGCTCGACGCCGCGTGGCTCGAGGCCAGCGGGGTGAGGCAGTACTACCTCGGCTGCCTGCTCTTCTCCGCGTTCGTGCTGCTGCCCTTCCGCTACCTCGTGGCCATGCTCCTTTTGGCAGGCGTGCCCCACGTGCTCTGGCTGGAGCGGACGCTGGACCCCGGCCACTCCCCGCGCGACGTCGCGTACACCGCCCTGCTGGTCCCGGTGGCCACCGCGGCGGGGCTCCTGATGCTGGGCTCGTACCTGATCGAGCGGCTGTATGAGCGGATGCGCTCGTTCCAGCGCGAGCTCGCGGCCCACAACGACCGGCTCGAGGCCGAGGTCGCAGCGCGCGCAGCGATCATCGAGGCCCAGCAGCAGCAGCTCCTCCAGGCGCAGAAGCTGGAGGCGGTGGGCACCCTCGCCGCCGGGCTGGCGCACGACTTCAACAACCTGCTGGTCCCGGTGCTGGGCTACGCCCGCGAGCTCGAGCTGTACGCCGAGCCGGGGGACCCGGTGCAGCACGCGGCAACGGTCATCGACGCCTCCGCGCGCCGCGCCTCGGACCTGACCCAGCGGCTGCTCGGCTTCGCGCAGAAGGGGAAGGTCCACGACGTGCCCGTGGACCTGCGCGAGGTGTCGGAGACCTGCCTGCGCCTGGTTCAGCGCAGCCTCACCGACCGCATCCGCGTGGAGCGCGACTACGCCACGGCCCGCCCCTTCCTCCTGGGCGACCCGCTGCAGCTGCAGCAGCTCCTGGTGAACCTGGTGTTCAACGCGCGCGACTCGATGCCCGAGGGCGGGACGCTCCGGGTGCGCATTGGCGAGGAGCAGGTCGCCGAGCCCTGCCACGCGGACCTCGTCCCGGGGCCGCACGTGGTCCTCGAGGTCTCCGACACGGGCGTGGGCATCCCCCCGGAGGTGCTGCCGCGCGTCTTCGACCCCTTCTTCACCACCAAGAAGCAGGGCGCGGGGACCGGGCTGGGTCTGGCGATGGTCTATGGGATCACGCGCTCGCACCGCGGCGTGGTCACGGTCCGCAGCGAGGTGGGGCGCGGCTCGACCTTCCGGCTGGTGTTCCCCTCCACCGAGGCCAGGCCGCAGGCCCAGTCGAACCCCCCTGGCCGGCCTCGCGAGGAGCGCGGGGTCTTCATGGTGCTCACCGACAAGCCGGTCGCGGCCGAGTTCGCCCAGCACATCCGCGCCATCCTCTCGGCGCGGGACCAGGCGACCGACGCCCAGTGGCGGGCGGTGCGCGACTTCCTTGCTGCGAACGCCAGCCGGGTCGAGGTGGTCTCGTTCGAGCAGGGCACGCGCCCGGCGCCGAGGCCCCTGCGGAGCGAGGAAGGCGGCTAGGCGGCCGAGATGTGGGGCCTGGTGGCTACGTAGGCCTCGATGCGGTCGCGGTCGCGGGGGGCGATGTCCAGAAACCGCACGCCCATCCCCCGGCGGGCGCCCAGCACGACGTGCACGACCCGTCCGAGGACGGTGAACCCGCGCGAGAGCCCCGGCAGCGCCAGCCGGATGGTGATCATCGAGCCCTCCGGCAGGATGTCGGGCGTGCGCAGGAACATCCCCTCCGCGGAGATCTCGAAGCCATTGGCGCTCTTGCGCTGGTCCCAGCAGAAGTACTCCACCTTCTCGGTGAACGGCACGCGGCTGGTCTGGCGCTTCTCGGTGGTCATCGTCGACTCCTGCTCTTCGAACCAACGGGATTCAAGCACCCCGCATGCCATGGGACACCGCAGCGGGCTGTTTGTCGCCAAGGCAACGATTCCGGCAGCTTAGCTCCACCCGATCGGGTTGTCCCCGGGTGTGGGACCACAAGACTGCGACTCTGGCGACAGGCGCGACCCTCGTGGGGCAGGAATCCGCGCCTTGCCTGGCAGTCGGTTCCAGGTTCCCCTGGGCGGTCGGGGCTGGGAACCGGCGTGCTACCTTGGCGGCGTGCGCCCCGACCCGGTCTTCTTCGACGCCCACCTCCACGCCGACGGCCTGTCGAACCAGGACCTGACGTCGATGGCGGCGTTTGGCCTGAGGGCGGCGCTGGTCCCGGCGCGCGACGCGGTCGGCGACTCGGTGAAGGACTACGTCGCCCACTTCCGGGGCCTGCTCTCGCTGCAGTCCCGGCGGCTGGCCCGGCTGGGGGTCCGTGCCTACGCCGCGCTGGGCGTCCACCCGGCGCGCATCCCCTGGCACGGCCTGGAGGAGATCCTTGCGGTCATCCCGCGCCTGGCGGGCGACGGGCGCCTGGTGGCCATCGGCGAGATCGGCCTGGAGCAGGGCGGCCCGCGCGAGGAGCAGGTCTTCGAGCGCCAGCTCGAGCTCGCCCGGGAGCTGAACCTGCCGGTGGTGGTCTCCACGCCGGAGCGCGACAAGGCGCGGCAGACCCGGAGGCTCCTGGCGATGCTCCGGGCCGCGGGGGTGGCGCCGGAGTCGGCGCTGGTCTGCCACGCGAGCGCCCAGACCCTGAAGACCATCCGGGAGTGCGGCTTCCGCGCGGGGCTCACCGTGAACCCGGTGCGGCTCGGGGCTGCCGAGGCCGCAGGGCTGGTGCGGACCTTCGGGAGCGAGGGGCTCATCGCGTCCTCCGACGCGGGGGACGGGGTGAGCGACATCCTCAGCCTGCCGCACGCTGCGTCGGTGATGAGCGAGGCCGGCCTCTCGGCCAGCGTGGTGCGCCGGGTGCTCTGCGACAACGCGCTGGCCTTCTTCAAGCTCTCCCGCGAGGGCCTGGACGGGCCGGCCGGCGACCCGTCCCGGCCACGGTAGTCAGCGGGGAGCGGGCGCAGGCGCGCCCTGCCGCGCCGTGGCGCGCGCGTTGATCGCCTTGACCGCGTCGCGGGCCTTGGCCTTCACCGCCTCCGAGGGGTCGTTGAGCGCGAGCTTGCGCATCACCTGCAGGGTCTTCTCCCCACCGACCTGGCCCAGGGCCTCGCAGAGCGCGGCGCGAACCGTGGGCGGCTTGTCCTTGAGCTTTCCGCCGCCGCCGAAGAGCTTCTTCTCCTGCTGCTGGGGCTGGGCGAGCTCGAGCAGGTGGTCTTCCAGGTTGCCGCCGGTGCGCAGGTTGATGTTGCCCAGCATGCCCAGCGCCTGGGCGGTGACCAGCTGCAGCCGCTCGTCGGGCTCGGGCACGTCCTTCTCGCGGCGCTTCACCGTCTCCAGGAACTGCTGGATGACCATCCAGTCCTGCGTCTTGAGCTCCCCCATGAGCAGGATGGCGGTGCGGGCGATGTTGAAGTCGCGGTCGCCGATGTTCCGCTTGATCAGCGCCTGTCCCTTGGCAGGGTCGAGGATCGCCAGGGCGCGCAGCGCCGACTCGCGCACCCCGTTGTCGCTGTGGGTGACGTAGCGCGAGACGATCTCGAAGCGGTCGTGCTTCTTGAGCGCGCCGATGACGTCGAGGGCGGCCTTCACCACGGGCAGGGGGGCGCCCGCCTCGGAGACCTTCGCCGCGAGGTAGGGCTCGGAGATCTGCGCCATCTCCCGCATCAGCGTCATCGCCGCCGCCTGCTGGGCCACCGCTGCCTCGTCCGCCGGGGCCCGCTCCAGCCGCGCGCCGAGGTGCGGCAGGCCGAACGCGCCCAGGTAGATGAGCGCGGCGCGGGCGTGGTCCTTGTTCTCCGGCTTGTCCGGGGTGACGTACAGCTCCAAAAAGCGGCCGACGTTGCGCTCGGTGGCCAGGTCGCGCAGCGCCTGCGTCGCCAGCTCCAGCCGCCAGGGCAGCTCGGGCACGGGGCGCAGGTGCGCCTGCAGCGCCTGCAGCACCACCCGGGCGATGGGCACGTGCTCCTGGATCAGCGCGGGGAAGGCCTCGGTGCACTGCTCGAGCGACCGCTGGTAGTACTGCTGCTCGCGCTCGCCGGACATCTTCTTCAGGAAGGCGATGGGGTCGGCGAGCAGCGCCGCGGCCACCTGGGCCAGCTGCTCGACCTTGCGCTCCTCCATCTGCCCCTCGCGCTTGGCCTGGACCTCCGCGAGCATGTCCTCCGGGATCTGGCTGGTGACCTTGTCCAGGAGCCGCGAGAGCCACTTCAGCCGCGCCTCCAGCTCCGCCCGCCGGGTGGGGTCGACCTCCTTCACCATCTCCTGGGCGAGCTTCGAGCCCTGCTCCTCGAGGTGGGCGCGCCAGTTCACCAGCTCCGGGGCCTCCATCGCGGCGAGGAAGGCGGCCTGCATCAGCTCCAGCCGTTCGCCCTCGGCGATGGTCCAGAGGTTGGAGATCATGTCCTGCGCGACCTGGGTCCCCGCCAGGCGCTGGAAGCCCATGGCCCAGGTCGTCAGGTCGGCGTCGGCTATCTCCTGGCACGACTGGGACATGAGGGTGAGCATCACCCGCGCCGCGGAGTCCATGGTCCCCTTGGAGATGAGGTCGTCCTTGGAGAGCAGCTCCACCCCGGTGATGCCGCGGCTGCGCAGCTCGTCCTGGAGGCGCTCGTAGTCGCGGCGGGCGTCGGGCAGCGGTGGCTCGCGCAGCAGCAGGGCGAAGGCGTGAACCGACTCGGCGGGGACGTCGGGAGCGAAGGAAATGCCGCGGCAGTGACAGCGCTCCAAGCGCAGCGCCATCTTGTGGAAGACGAGCAGCGCGTTGTAGCGCTTGCGGATGACCTTGAGCTCCTCCTTGGCCTCGAGGAAGCCCTCGCCCATCTTCGTGAAGCCGATCATGTCTTCGATGAAGAGCAGCCGCGGCTCGGGGCCCTCGACCAGGATCCGCTCCTCGCAGTCGAGCGAGAGCAGGTGGTAGGTGAGCCGGGTCTGGCCCGCGGTGAGCTTGCGCAGGGCCTCGCCGACGTGCTCGAAGCGCTCGATGGCGGAGGCCTCCCGCGGCGGGCGCACGGTGCCCTCGAAGAAGTCCAGCGACCACAGGCCCCAGTGGCCGAGCTTGGGGCTCTCGGAACTCCCGACTTCCTGTTCGTCGTTGCTCATCGCGGAAGGCTCCCCCGGTGGCTGCAGCCCTGGCTGCAGGGATGGTGGACGAAACGGTGCGAATGGTAGTGCGGCGGGGGCGGGGCGGCTACTCGCGCGTCCAGTCGCCCGAGCGCCCGCCGGCCTTGTGCTGCAGCCCGACCTCGCCCAGCACCATCCCGCGGTCCACGCTCTTGAGCATGTCGTAGATGGTGAGCCCCGCGGCGCAGACGGCGTGCAGCGCCTCCATCTCCACCCCGGTGCGGTCCATGGTCTCCACCCGCGCCTCGATGACCACCCGGCAGGGCTCCTCCTCGAGCACGAGCTTCACCTCGGCGCTGGTGAGGGCGATGGGGTGGCACAGCGGGATGATGTCGGGCGTGCGCTTGGCGGCCATGATGCCTGCGAGCCGCGCCGCGCCCAACACGTCGCCCTTCTCCACCCGGCCCTCGCGGATGCGCGCCAGCGTCTCCTTCTGCATGGACACGTGGCCGCGGGCGACGGCCACCCGCCGGGTCTTCTCCTTGCCTCCCACGTCGATCATCTTCATGGCTTCGGTTCCTTTGCGGCGGGCGCACCCGGGGGCGCGAACGCGGCGGCGAACGAGGTGTCGAGGCGGTCCTTGGCCCAGGCCTTGGGGAGCACGAACGGCTGGTCGAAGCGGGTCTCGCCGCTGGCCCGCAGCAGCACCTGGATGGTGTAGCTGCCGTCCGCCGAGGGGTTCACCCGCAGCACCCAGGAGACGGTGGGCTTGCCGGTGGCGGGCACGAAGCCCAGGCCGGCCATCTTGCGGCCCAGCCACTCCCGCAGCTCGTCCTTCACCTGCTGGCCGGCGTTGTCGTCGAAGGGCAGGTCCATGCTGCTGCGGAAGG
>CAZAIE010000112.1:0-11599 GCA_964485035.1 uncultured Myxococcaceae bacterium
TCGCGCCTGCCGCGCCGGCTGAGCCCGCCTTGCCAGTTCCCCCGCGCGACGCGAGCCAGCTCGAGTCCCCCGCGCTGCAGCTCGCGTGGTTCTGGGGCGACCAGCTCCTGCAGGTCACCCAGCACGCGAGGCCCGAGTCCGTGTTCATGGGTCCGACTGCCCGCTGTGCGCTCCAGGTCGGCGGACAGGAGCGCCTCTTGGCCGAGCCGCTCGACGGTGAGTTCGCGCTGCGCGTGGACGACGCCACTCCCGCATTCCGACGCCGCGGCGAGGACGTGGTCGAGCTGGCGCCGGGACTGCACCGCCTGCGCCCGACGGACTTCGCGTGGCTCCAGGCCGGGCCGCTGCGCATCGAGGCGTCTTTCGCCGCGCGTCCGCCGCCGGCCCGGACCCCGCTCGCTGCCTCCATCGACTTCCGGCTGGTGAACCTGGTGCTCGCGCTCACCTTCGTGGCGTCGGCCTTCGCCATCAGCGCCCAGACCCGCAGTGAGGAGGACGTCGTCGCCGACGATCTCGGGCCCAAGCTCCAGCGCTGGGTCATCCACACGCCGATGGTCCCGCCGAAGCACCGCACCGACGCGACCTCCACGCTCGCCCTCGACCAGCCCAGCGCTCCAGTCGTCCGACACCCGGGCCCTGAAGGGAAGGCGGGTGACCCCAAGTCGCAATCCAAGAAGCCGGCGCTGGCCAATCTCGGAAAGGTGAGCCTCGACCGCACGGCGATGACCGCGTCCTCTGCTCTTGCATCATTGAGCGGTGGCCGCGCGAGCTCGAGCGTCTTCTCGGGCGGCGGTGTTGGTCGCGACCTGCTGGCCTCGCTCGACGGACTCAAGGGCCCGTCCACCAGCGCCTCTCACGGCTTCGGCGGCCTGGGCGTGAACAAGACCGGTCCCGGTGGCGGCGGCGATGCGCAGACCATCGGGATCGGCGGGGTCTTCTCGCGCGGCAGATCCAGCGGGAACGACGTCTACGGGACGGCGCCCGCGCTCACGCGCGCACCAGGCGACAAGCCCGGTCCCAAGATCGACGATGGCGGAATCGAGACCTCCGGCATCGACCGCGACCTCGTGCGCCAGGTCATCCGCAACAACATCAGCCAGGTCCGCTACTGCTACGAGGAGCGCCTGCGCTCGTCGCCCGACCTGGCCGGGAAGATCCGCGTGCGCTTCGTCATCGGCTCCGAGGGCGCCGTCACACAGGCGGGCGTCGACGAGGCGACCCTGTCCGACGACACCCTGCAGTCCTGCATCGTCCGCAAGGTCCGCGGCTGGCTCTTCCCGAAGCCCAAGGGCGGCGGCACCGCGGTGATCACCTACCCGTTCTTGCTGAGGCCATCCGGCGAGTAGCTCCACTTCGAGACACGGCGCGGGTATGGTCGCGCGCCATGAAGACCGCCCACGCCCTCCTCGGCCTCGCGACGCTGCTGGGCCTCGCAGGTTGTCCCAAGTCTTCCGAGACGCCCGACGCGTCGTCATCCAGCGCCGATGCGGGGATGCTGCCCGACGCGGCGGCACCTGGAATGGACGCCGCGGCGCCCGGCCCCGACGCCGGGCCAGCCCCCTGCGACGGCCGCAGCACGCCGGAGTGGGTCGCGCGGGAGTCGGAGCAGCGCTTCGCCTTCACGTGCGGCACGACGGCGCTGGAGGTGAGCTTCGTCGACGATGGCACCGCGCGCCTGCGCTACCAGGCGACGGGCAAGCCGGACCGCTCGTTCGCGGTGGTCGCCCAGCCCAAGGCGGTCGCGGTGAAGGCGGGTGGCCCTCCCGATCGCTTCTCCATCTGCGGTCCCGGGCTCTCGGTCCACGTGCTGCCCGACTGCCGGGTGAGGGTGGAGAACGCGGACGGCACCCCGCTCGTCGAGGACGCCGAGGGCGGGGGCTACTTCGAGAACACCAGCGGCCTTCGCGGCGTGAAGCGGACGCTGCGCGCCGAGGAGCACGTCTACGGGCTGGGCGAGAAGAACGGCCCGCTCGACAAGCGCGGCCAGAGCTACACCATGCGCAACACCGACGCGTTCGACTCCGCGTGGGAGGGGTTCGCGCCCGGGAGCGACCCGCTGTACCAGTCCATCCCGTTCTACGTGGGGCTCAACGGGACCACGGCGTACGGCGTCTTCACCGACAACACGTACCGGACCCGCTTCGACGTCGGCGCGACTGATCCGAACCTGTTCCTCGTGACCGCGGACGCCGGCGTGATCGACCAGTACGTGTTCGCGGGTCCGTCGATGGGCGACGTGCTCTCGCGCTACACCGCGCTCACGGGCCGCATGCCGATGCCCCCACTCTGGACGCTGGGCTACCACCAGTCGCGCTGGGGCTACTCACCGGACACCGAGGTGAAGGACGTCGCCAAGACGCTGCGCGACAAGCGCATCCCGACGGACGGCATCTGGCTGGACATCCAGCACATGGATGGCTTCCGCAGCTTCACCTGGGACGCGAAGACCTTCCCCGACCCGGCGGGGCTGATCGCAGGTCTCGAGAAGGACGGGTTCAAGACCACGCTCATCGTCGATCCCGGCATCAAGGTCGACAGCGGCTGGTCCATCTACTCGCAGGGCGTCGCGGACGGGCACTTCCTGCTCGGCCTGGACGGCCAGCCCTTCGTCGGCGAGGTGTGGCCGGGCGCCGCGGTCTTCCCCGACTTCAGCGCCGCGAAGACGCGGACCTGGTGGGGGACGCTGCTCGCGCCCAGCCTGAAGCTCGGCGTGCGCGGTCTGTGGATCGACATGAACGAGCCCGCGAGCTTCAAGGTCACCGACGGTCGGACGGTGCCCGACGAGGTCCCCGCGAACGGGGACGGGCAGGCGACCACCATGGCCGAGATCCACAACGTCTATGCGCTGCTCGAGGCCAAGGCGACGTGGGAGGGGATGAAGGCTGCGGCGCCCAACCGCCGGCCGTTCGTGCTCACGCGCGCCGGGTACGCCGGGGAGCAGCGCTACGTCGCCGTCTGGACCGGCGACGCGCCGAGCAAGTGGCAGACCCTGCAGGAGACGGTGCCGATGCTGCTGAACCTCGGACTCTCCGGCGTCCCGTTCGTGGGCAGCGACGTGGGCGGCTACTCGGGCCGGGCGACGGCAGAGATGTTCGCGCGCTGGATGCAGGTGGGGGCGGTCTCTCCCTTCTTCCGCGGGCACACGCAGAACACCGGCGCGCGGCAGGAGCCGTGGGCCTTCGGGACCGAGGTCGAGGACATCAGCCGCGCGGAGATCCAGAAGCGCTACGAGCTGCTGCCCTACCTCTACAGCCTCTTCGACGAGGCGCACCGCACGGGAGCGCCGGTGCTGCGACCGCTGGTCTGGGAGTTCACCGCGGATCCCGCGACGCACACGCGCGGCGATCAGGTGATGCTCGGGCCGTGGATGCTGGTCGCCCCGGTGCTCGAGGAGGGCGCGAAGTCGCGCAGCGTCTATCTGCCGCCCGGCCGCTGGTTCGAGGTGGACTCCGGCGCGGTCGTCGAGGGGCCGGCGACGCTCACCCTCGACCTGAGGCTCGCGGCGCGCCCGACCTACGTGCGCGAGGGGGCAATCCTCCCGCGCATCGCGGCGACGCAGTGGATCGGAGAGAAGGTCGCAACCGTCCTGGAGCTGGCGGTGTACCCGGGCGCGAAGCCCAGCTCGTTCACGCTCTACGAGGACGACGGCGAGTCGTTCGCCTACGAGTCGGGCCAGTACTCGCGCGTGCGCTACGGCCTCGAGCGGACGGCCACCGGCGCAAGGCTCACTGCCGCTGCGCGCGAGGGCTCGTTCTTGCCGCCGACGCGAACCCTGGCGGTGACCGTGCGCCGGGTCGATCACGCGCCGAGCGCGGTGGTCCTCGACGGCCAGGCGCTGGTCTCGCGCACGTCCGGGGCCGAGGCGCGTACGAGCGGTGGCTACTGGTACGACGCGGCAGACCTCTCAGTGGTGGTCGTCTTCCCGGACCGCGCTGGCTTCACGCTCGAGCTGGACTACGACCCCGCGCTGGTCGCTGCCGCCCCGGACGTCCCGGTGACCTTCGAGGTCGCGGTCCCGACCGGAACGCCGGGCAGCTCGCCGGTGTGCATCGCCAGCTCTGCGAACGGCTGGGCCCACGCGCCGCTCGCCTGGGTCGAGGCGGGCAAGCTCGCGCGCGGCACCCTCCCCGTCCCGCGCGGCGGGTGGTTCGAGTACAAGTTCACGCGCTGCGACTGGAACACGGTGGAGAAGTGGAACGGCTGCGCCGAGGCGACCAACCGCTACGGCTTCGGCGCCGCGCACCCGGACCGCAAGGACGTGGTCGCCACCTGGGCGGACTGGTGCCTCTAACCCCTTGATCCCTGGTCGGCTGGAAATCGGAAAAGAGTCCAGATGACAGGCACTTGCCAGGAGGCGTCTGGCACGTGTCTCGCAATCCTTTATATAGGCGCCAAGGTCACTTCCGGACGGCGCTCAGGCGCACCTGGGTCCTGGGGGCGATGACCGCCGGGCCGACGAGGACGACGCCGCCGAAGCCGTCGCCGCTCTTCAGCGTCGCCGCGGGGTCGCCGGACCACTGCACTGGGCCACCGACGCGGACCTTGGCGCTGACGGCGAAGAGCCCGAGGACCCGCTCGGCGAGCGCGTCGCTGCCCTTGCCGCAGGCCTTGGTGAGATCGGCCGTGGAGATGGACTTGCTCCAGTCCTCGACGCTGATCGTGAGCCCGGTCCCGTTGCCCACGATGCCCTTCACGATCGGCTCGCACCCCACGGCGGCGAGCACCTGCTGCTTGAGCTGCTCCTGCTTCGCGGCGTCCAGGAGCAGCGTGACCACGCGGCGCACCAACTCCCCGAAGCGGATCTCCACGTCGTGCGCGTCGACCGCGAGCGTGGACGCGCCGTCCTCGCGGCCGCCCCACTCCGCGGAGACGGTGACGCCCATCCCCGCCAGCTCCTCGACGGTGATCCGCGTGGTCTTGCCCTCGTGCACGAAGACGAACGCCGAGAAGGTCTCGTCGCCCTTCATGCTGCCCGGGAGCAGGCCCTTCTCGAGCACCACCGTGCTCTCGCTGCGCAGCGTCGCGAGGACCGTGGAGAGCAGGGCATAGACGTCGCCGCCCGGCGCGAGCTCGGGGGGAATCTGGCCGTCCACCACCGCCTTCACGGGAGCGCGGACCACCTTGGAGACGGCACCGTAGATCTGGTCTTCGAGGAGGCTGGGCACGCCCAGCAGCGCGACGATCTGCTCGACGAGGACGTCGGCCACCACGTCGCCCACGGTCCGACCGCCACCGAGCGGCGCGGTCAGGTCCCACGTCGCCTCGGCGGAGTAGGTGCCCGCCCACGGCGGCGTGGAGTCACCACAGCAGAAGAGGGACGCAGCGAGGGCGACGGCGAGGAACCGGCGGGGCATGGGACCTCCTGGGACGAACCATCGTACCCGGCAGGGATGGGTTGCCCCAGGACCCCGAAGCGATCCGCCAGAGCGGCGAAGCCCGCTTCCGGGCTGGGGTTTCCCCGTGACCGCCTGGGACGACGAGGTGGATCGGTGGATGGGCGAGCGGGACTCCCGCCACCACCGGCTCTGGCCTCCATCTACTGAAGATCTGCCCGTTGCGGAGACTGGGCGGGCGGGACGCGCGGGACGCCCGCCACCACAGGCTCGCCTCCAGCCAGTGAAGATCTGCCCGTTGCGATGACTGGGCGGGCGGGACGCGCGGGACGCCCGCCACCACAGGGCTTCCCTACTTCGCAGCGTGGAACTTGGCGAAGCGCAGCGGCTTGAGCACGTTCTTCACCGCCGCCTCGGCCGGCTCCCCGAACACGAACTCCTTCGCCTCAGGCCGGCGGTGCACCGCGTCGACCACCGTGTCCATCGCCAGCATCTCGCGGAAGCCCGCCTGCGACTGCAGCCGGGCGGTGGCGTTCATCCCGGACGAGAAGGCGGTGAGGTCCTGGTTCGGCCCGAAGAGCCCCACGCAGGCGGGAGTCAGGTTCACGCCGATGGCGAGGCCCAGCCCGCGCACGAACTCGGGGTGGCGAGAGAGCTTGTCCTTGAGCTTCTCCTCCCCGAAGCGGACGGTGAAGGCCATCATCTCGGCGGCGGCGCGCAGGGCCCGGACCGCCCGCTCCTCGGCGGGCTCGCGGTAGAACGGCGGACCGAACAGGCCGATGACGCAGTCGCCGACCATCTTGTCGAACGTCCCGCCGTGCTTCCAGAGGATGTCCACCGCGCCGCCGCTCCACTCGTCCACGAAGGAGCCGACGGAGGACGGGTTCTCCAGCACCTGCTCGCTGAGCTTGGTGAAGCTGTTGATGTCCGCGTAGAGGATGGCCACCCGCTCCTCGCGGGCGCTGAGGAACTTCTCCTGGTACGCCGGCTCGCGCAGCAGCGCGCTGATGACGCCCGCGGGGAAGAACTGGGACAGGTGCCTCCGCTCGCGGTTGTGGTCGACGAGCCGCTCGCGGGCCATCTCGCCCAGGAGCCGCACCAGGTCCAGCGCGAAGGTCGAGAAGCCGCCGGGACCGGCCTGGACCAGCACCTTGCCCAGCCAGTCCGCCTTGGTGACCCCGCTGACCAGCACGTTCTCCAGCGCGCCGTCGATGCCCAGCACCACCCGCAGCCGGTGCCGGTCGGGCGAGAGGAGCTCGGTGCCCTGCTCGCGGATGGCGGCCTCGAGCCCGGGGTGCGGCCGGCCGTCGGAGTGGAACTCGAGCTGCGCGCCCCGGTACATCCGGTAGTACAGCGCGGTCGGCTCCACCGCGTCCTTCCACACGAAGACCAGGCGCTGGAAGCTGACGCTGCGGCTGAGCGTGGCCACCGCCTCGTCCACCCCCGCCTCGAAGACGCGGTTGGAGAGCGCGCGGTTGAGCTGCTCGATGAGCTGCTGCTTCTCCGAGGCGGTCTGGACGGTGGAGAGGATGGCGTCCAGCTCCTCGGCGACGATGTCCAGCCGCGCCTGGGCGAGGTCGGCGCGGCAGCCCAGCGAGTCGAAGAGGAAGCCCAGCCGGCCCACCTTCACCCCGCCCACGTCCAGCTCCTGGCAGAGCAGCACCCCGCCGGCGACCTCGTGCACGCCCTCGAGCCGGTCGGCGAGGAGGGTCCAGGCGTCGTCGGTGCCCAGCTCACCGATGGCGAAGGCCGCCTGGTTGAGGGCCTCGTCTCGAGTGAGCAGCACCGCGCCGCGCGCCCCCAGCCGCTGCGCCATCCGCGGCAGGAAGTGGTCCATCGACCCCTTCAGCGAGAGCCGGTCGCGCACGCACTCCTCGAGCAGCTCGTCGGCGAAGGCGTTGAGCGCGAGCAGCTCGCGCAGCTCCTCGGCCTCGGTGGTGAAGACGGGCATGGGCACGGCGGCCTCCTCTCGGCGGTTGGACGTCGCTCAGCGGGCCCGCGCGGGCGGGCAGGGTTCGGCGGGGACGATCTTCGGGGCGCGCATCTGGGCGCACAGCCCGTGGGGTCCGCGCTCGATGAGCCAGTACCCCTCGTCGCCCTCCATGGTCGCGCTGCCGCCGTTGAACACGTCCGGGCGGCCGGGGGTGGCGCGGTGCCAGTAGCGGTGGTGCACATGGCCGTGGTGCAGGGAGCAGGTCCTCCCGGCGAGCATCCGCAACAGCTCCGCCCCGTCCCACAGCCCGTGGGCCATCCGGTCCGGCCGGGCGTCGCGGTGCAGGGGCGCGTGGTGGACCAGCACCGCCAGCCAGCGGTCGCGCAGCTCCGGCTCCTCCAGCAGCCTCGAGAGCGCGCGGAGCTGGTCCGCGCCGAGCTGCCCGAAGGAGAGGCCGGGGACCGGCGCGAGCCGCGTGCTGTCCAGGCCGATGACCGCGAGGTCCCCGCCCACCAGACGGACGAAGGGGTAGCCGTGCGGGCCCACGCGCGCCGGGAGGTCGGTGGCGAGCAGGTCGCCGAAGTGGCGCTCGAAGCGGCGCTCGCGCATGGCGTGAGCCGTGTAGCGGTCGTGGTTGCCGGGGATGACCGAGAGCATCGCCGGCCGCGCCAGCGGGGCGAGCACCTCGCGGGCGGTCTCGAACTCCTCCTCCACCGCGAGCGCGGTGAGGTCGCCGCTGAGCACCACGTGGTCCGGCGCGAGCTCGACGATCTCCCGGACGATCTGCCGGAGCGTGCCCAGGCCGCGCTCGAAGCGGCGGGCGCGGCCCAGGCCGACCCACTCCAGCTGGGCCACCGACCGGCGCCAGCCGTAGCGGCGCAGGGGGAGCGTGCGGTAGTCGATCTGCACGTGGACGTCGCTGAGGTGGACGATGCGCAAGGGAGGTCTCCGGGCGGCAGGCCCCAAGGCGTACCGGCATCCCCGGCCCAAAGCAAGCCGCGCCCCTTGATCGGTCGGGGCAGGCGCACCAGACTGTCGCCCCGACACCGGCGGAGCTCCGGGGAGGCCCCATGGTCGCAGCACCCACCACCATCTCGCTCGCCCTCTCCCCCGACCAGAGCCAGGCGGTGGTGCAGACCGGCACCGGCCCCCTGCACCTCTACCAGCTCAAGCCCGTCTCCCTGCTCGGCCCCACCTGCGTCGGCTCGAAGGGGCGGCTCCTGGCCTGGCTGCCCCAGGGGCCGCTGCTCTTCGCCGAGGGCGCCCAGCTCACCACGCGGGACCTCACCGGGCGGGTGCTGCGGCACTGGAAGGCGCACGCGCGGACCATCGAGCAGGCGGCGGTGTCCCCGGACGGGGCCGCCGTGCTCACCGTGAGCGGGACCGGGACCGCGCTGTGGGACGTGGCGACGGGCAAGGCGCGGCACCGGCGGAACAAGTCGGGGAGCGCGGCCGGAGGGACGGTCGCCGTGCACCCTGGAGGCCTGAAGTTCTTCCGCGGGCTGGGCGACTGCGCCGACTTCCAGAGCGCGTCCGACGACGGCGGGACCTGGAGCCTGAGCGGCCGCTTCAACACCGCGGCCTGCGCGGCGTTCTCCCCCGACGGCCGGTGGCTCGCGGCCGGGGGCGAGTACGGCAACCTGCGGCTGTTCGACCCGGAGCGGGCCTCCGGAGGCGGCGACGAGCGCGGCGCCCACGACGGCCCGGTGACCGCGCTGGTATGGGCCAGCCCTTCCCTGCTGCTCTCGGCGAGCGGCCGCACCGTGCGGCGCTGGCGGGTCGAGCAGGGCTTCCCGCGGCCGCTGGGCAACGGCCAGGCCCCCTGGCCGGTGGCGGCGCTGGCGAGCACCTCCGACGGCAAGGCCCTGGTCGCGGGCGCCCAGGAGACGCTGGCCTGGGTGAACACCCGCTGAGCGGATCGGCCTCCCCGCGGCGCAGGACCGGCGAACCCGCGGACCAGCGGACGTCGCCCAACGCCCGGTCGCGGCTTTACCGGCTGCGGCCTGCGGTCTAGTCTCGGCGGCTTTCGAGCCCCCCGGGGGTGGAGACCGACGTGATGAAGCGACTTGCCCTCGTCCTGACCCTGTTGGCGCCCGCGGGCGCACTGGCCTTCGTGATGTCCTCCGGCCAGGTGCTCCACCGCGTGTCCCGGCACCGCGCCGAGCAGGAGCTGGAGACCCTGGTGGTGCGCGGGGCCTTCACCTTCACCGGCCCCGAGGCCGCGGCGGCCGCCGCCGCGCTGAAGTCGGCGCAGGTCCCCGAGTTCCAGGCCGCGGGGGTCGTCACCTACAAGCTGCCGGGCCGCTGCCGGGTGGAGCTGGAGTCGCGCGGAGGGCTCGCGCCCGTCGTCCTGAACCTCAACGGCACGCTGAAGGCCACCGGCCCCGCGCTGGAGTCGCTGCGGGGCTTCGCCGCCCGGGTCTGCCCGCTGCTCGCCGGCGGCTCGACCGAGGAGCTGAGCACCTTCCTCAAGTCCAGCGAAGTGGAGACCAGCCAGACCACGCTGGGCCGCGTCGGGGGCACCATCGCCTACGCGCTGGGGGCGCGGCCCAAGGACGCGGGGTCCCCCAGCTTCTGGGTGGAGAAGGAGCGCTACAACCCGCTGCGGCTGGTGGCGCGCGTGGGCGAGGCCACCGAGGAGGTGGTGCTGCGGGACTTCTCCTCCCCGCTCTGCGGCGAGTGGCACCCGCGGGTGGTCGAGTGGAAGCGGGGCGACTCGCAGGTGCGCTTCGTGGCCGACAAGGTGGAGACCAACTCCAAGCTCCCCGACAACCTCTTCTGAGGTCTGGCGGGGCGGAGGGCGCCATGGGCCTCTGGCGGCACCTGTTCAAGCCCCTCGACCGGCCGGCCTTCGCGCGAGCCGTGGTCGAGGCGCTCACCGCGCAGGGGCGGGGCGACGGCCTGCGGGTCGACGACGAGGACTTCTGCATCCGCTACGGCGACGACCGCACCTTCTTCCTGGGCAACCTCTACGGCGAGTACCTGGGCGCGGGCGCGCTCTCGCGCAGCCGGGTGTTCGACTTCGTGGTCTCACAGGCCCTCACCAGCGCGCCGGAGGTCCCCACCGCCTTCGTCGCCGCGCGCAAGAGCCTGATGCCGGCGGTGCGCGCCCCGCTGACCTTCGACCTGCAGCGGCTGCTGCTCCCCCCCAACCCTCCCGCCGACGGCGGCCCGCGCTACGACCCCGCCTGGGCGCCGCTCGCGGACGACTACTCGGTGAGCGTGGTCTTCGACGGCCCGACCACCATGTCGTACCTGAACCGGGACCAGTTCCGAGGCTGGGACGTGCCCTTCGAGCGCGCGCTGGAGTACGCGCTGGACAACCTCGCGGGGCGGCCGTTCCGCCTGGTCACGCTCCAGCCCGGGCTCTTCTGCTTCGACACCTCCGACAGCTACGACGCGGCGCGCCTGCTGCTCAAGGACCGCATCCGGGCCCTGGAGGTGAAGGGCCGGCCGGTGGCCGCGCTGCCGAACCGCGAGTGCCTGCTGGTGACCGGCGAGGACGACGAGGTGGGGCTCTCGGCCTTCGCGCGCGAGGTGGAGGCGCGCTACTCGCACCCTCGGGCCATCGGCACCTCGCCGCTGGTGCTCGACGGCGAGACCTGGCGGACCTTCCGGCCGGAGGGGACGAGCCCGCTCGCGGTCCGCCTGCGCAACCTCGCGACCAACAACCGCGGGACCCGCTACGCGGACCAGAAGAAGGTGCTGGAGAAGCTCCACGCGCGGGAGGGCAAGGACCTCTTCGTGGCCAGCTTCTCGGGCTTCTCGCCGAAGGACAGCGAGGAGGTCCGCAGCTACGCGGTCTGGTCGGAGGGCGTCTCCACGCTGCTGCCCCACGCCGAGTTCGTGGCCTTCGTGAAGGACGGCCAGGAGGAGCCGGTGCTGGTGCCCTGGGACGCGGTGGTGGCGGAGGCGGGGGCATTGATGCAAGCGCAGGGGCTGGTGCCCGAGCGCTGGGCGGTGACCGCGTTCCCGGGGCCCGAGCTGCTCGCCCGCCTCGCCGAGCGGGCGTTCAAGCCGTGACCACCCTGCTCACCCTCGCGGGGCCCTGCGCCCTGGAAGCGGAGATCAAGAAGAGCCGCTTCATCGCGCGGGCGGCGCGGGCCGAGAGCCGCGAGGAGGCGGTGGCCTTCGTCGCCTCGGCCTCCGAGCCGCGCGCGAACCACAACTGCTGGGCCTACAAGATCGGCCAGGACTACCGCTTCAACGACGACGGCGAGCCCGGGGGCACGGCCGGCCAGCCCATCCTCCGGGCCATCGAGGGCCAGGGGCTGGACCACGTGGTGGCGGTGGTCACCCGCTACTTCGGCGGCATCAAGCTGGGCGCGGGCGG
>CAZAIE010000113.1:0-11589 GCA_964485035.1 uncultured Myxococcaceae bacterium
TTGTCGTGGAGGCTGGGTGCGGCGGCGCCGCCGACGCTCACGCCGATCGCCGAGCCGTTGACGCTGGCCCCACCGCTGAGGGTGCTGCCCGCGATGGTCTGGACGCCGGGGCCGCGGACGTAGAGCCCGACGCTGGTCCCCCGGGGAGTGGCCGCGGGCGCCAGCCCGGTGAGGGTCGCCTGCGTCACTTCCAGCGAGGGTCCGCCCTCGACGTCGAGGCCGACCACGAAGGGGGAGCTGCCGCCCGCGACCTTGCTCCCCGACACCGTCCCCGCCTTCGCCTTGGGGCCCAGGTGCAGGCCGATGGCCGAGCACGGGGTGGTGCACAGGACGCCGACCTCGGTGGTCCCGCCGCTCACGGTGACGTCGCTCTCCAGCTTCACCGAGCCCGAGTCGCCGACGTCGATGCCGACGCCCTTCAGCGCACGTGCTGCGGGGCCGATGGCGCTCGCGGTGGCGCCGGTGACGCTCGTCTTCCCTCCCACCGTCACCAGCATCCCGGTGCCGATGGAGATGCCGGTGGAAGTCGGGCTCGAGCCGCCCACGTAGCTGCCTCCCGTGATGGTGGTGCTGGAGGGCGTCCCGTTGCCCTGGGCGTTGAGGGCGACGGTGGAGAGCGCGCCGCTGGTGGTCGCGTCCGCGTCCACGTCGAGGAGGGTCGGCGAGGCGGCCTCGATGGTCAGGGTGGCGAGCGTGCTCGGCTGCGGGCCGAGGATCGTCCCGATGCGCACCTGGCAGCCGTCGAGCGTGCCGTTCGCCCCGGCGGGGAAGCGCACGCCCTGCGCGCTGGTGGTGAGGATGCGCGAGATCCGGCGCGGGGTCGGGCGCGTCCAGACCGGCGGGTCGGTCGCGGCGTTCACCTGGTAGCCGCACTCGACGGTGACGCCCTTGGCCATCGTGGGCGCCTCCGGGTAGTCGCCCTCCGCGACGTAGACCTTGGGGAGCGAGAAGGTCACCGCCGTCGCGAGCGCCTTGGTGACGCTGCGCCACGGCTTCAGCTTCGTGCCCTGGCCGGTGGTGTCGTTGCCCGCGGGTGAGGCGTAGGTCGAGGTCCCCAGCACCGTCCCGCTCGCGCTGGTGCTCGCGCACTGGCCGACCTCGTCGCAGACCTTGACCTCGAGGGTCACGGTCTCGTCCTGCTCCCACGCCGGGACCTCGAAGTAGTACTGGGGGCCCGTGATCATCGGACTCGGGATCGCCGGCCCCGCCGTCTGCGTCCACTGGTAGGTCAGGTGGTCGCCATCCTCGTCGAAGGCCGTGGACTGGAACATCATCTCCTCGCCTGCCTTCGCCGGATTCGGAGTGGCGCGGAGAGTGATCGTCGGCGGCCGGTTGGTGTTGCGCTCGTCCACCTGCACCGTTTGCTTCGCGCACTCGAGCTTGTCGCAGACCAGCACCTCGAAGGTGAGGGCGTCGTCCGCGGAGATGCCCGGAGCCATGAAGGTCGCGGTCGGCTTGTCGCTGTCCACGATCGACGCGACCGGACCGTCGGTCTGCTTCCACTGGTAGGAGAGGGCGTCGCCGTCGGCATCGGCGGCGACCACCTGCAGCGTGACGGTCTTGCCTTCGTTGACTGGGTTGGGCCTCCCCGTGGCGCTCGAGATGACCGGCGGGGCGTTCACGTTCTTCACCGTCACCGAGGTGGAAGCCGCGGAGCAGGCGTTGGAGGGATCGCACACCTTCAGCTCGAGCTGCAGGGTCTCGTCCTTGGTCACCCCTGGGGCGGTGAACGAGACCTTGGCGGTGGTCTCGCCCACGAGCGTCACGGAGGGGCCGGACAGCTGCTTCCAGGCGTAGGTCAGCGCGTCGCCGTCCGGATCGACGGCGGTCGCCGCCACTTCCAGGCCCTTGCCTTCATCCACCGTCCAGGTTGGCTGGAGCGTGATGGTCGGTGGGTGATTGGTGACGGCGGCGTCTCCGGGAAGGCCGGCGTCGGGTTCGACCGAGGCGTCCGAGGCGAGGGCAGCATCCTCGCCCCCGACACCGGCGTCGGCGTTGCCCGACTGGCCCGAATCCAGACCCGCGCCTCCCGCATCCTGGTTGGTCGGTGCAATGACCGGAGCGGCGTTGTCGCAAGCAGCCACGAACAGCACCAGCAGCACTGCGCGTCTCATGGGGCTCCCTCCTGTGGTGCGAATGGAGTAGCGCGGTTGGTGTGGCGTCGGACATCGGACAAGCGGGCGACGCGTGACCTGCATCACGCGCAGCGTGCGGCGCCCGCTCGCTCCCTCCCGGAAGACTCCTGTCGACCCGGGGCTCTCCGCACTACTCTTCGCCGCATGTCCGCCAAGGTCTCCCTGGGCTCGGCCCTGCTGCTCTCTGCCGGCTTCGCCGTGCTCTTCGCCGCGTGCGAGCCAACCCCTGCGAGCTCGGGGGCGGATGCGGCGACGACCGCCAGCCCCGACGCAGCGCTCGCGCCCCCCGACGCCGCTCCGCCCGGCACCGATGCCGCCACGGCGCCAGACGCCGCCGCACCCGGGCCGGACGCCGGGGGTCAACCCGACGCAGCCAGTCCCGGACCCGATGCCGCCACTCCCAAACCCGATGCCTCGGAACCACCCGACGCCGCGGTGGTGGTCCCGCTCGTGGGCTTCGGGACGATCACTGGAGAGTGCGGGGTGCTCGACACCGAGCTCACCGACGCCGACCCGCACTTCTTCCTGAACACGCTCGACTTCGGCACGGACCAGTACGACGCCGAGGACTTGAGCAAGCTCACCGCCGGCGCCCAGCGGGTGATGACCACGCCCAACCAGGGTGGCAACTCGATCGTCTCGGAGGCCTTCGCGGTGGAGATGCTCGTCCGCTGCGAGCTGGCGACGCTGCTCAAGACCGAGCGGGAGATCGGGTACTCGTACCCCCAGGGGAAGATCACGGACGAGCTGGTGCAGATCGACGGGCTCAAGGTCGGCGTCAGCGTGGTCCGCGCCACTGACTACCCCTACACCCCGTTCACCGAGACGGAGGCCCGAAGGGTGCTGGAGAAGAAGCTCCAGGGCGTCCTCGACAGCAGCGCCAATGTCCTGCCCGAGGACCAGTGGGTGAAGCAGGTGCTCTATGTGCTCGCCGCCACACCCACGCACGCGCAGACGGTGCGCACGGTGTGGGACTCGACCAGCGCCGAGCTGCGCGCGGACACGGTGGTGGTGGTCACGGTCACCGAGGGCGCCGACGCCCCCGTCTACAACACCAACTGAGGCTGGGTGGACTGGGTGCGGGTGTATGGTCCGCGGTTCCTCACGAGGTCCTGCTCATGCGCGCTTTTGCCAGTGACAACTACGCTCCTGCCCACCCGGAGGTCCTGGAGGCCGTCGCCCGCGCCAACGTGGGTCACGCCCGTGCTTACGGCGCTGACGAGGTCACCGCCCGGCTCGAGGCCCGCGTGCGCGAGGTCTTTGGTCCCGCGGCCCACTGCTTCCCGGTCTTCAACGGCACGGGCGCCAACGTCACCTCGCTGCAGGCGGCGCTCCGCCCCTGGGAGGCGGTCGTCTGCTCGGTGCAGGCGCACATCAACGTCGACGAGGGCGGCGCTCCCGAGCGCACGGTCGGCGCCAAGCTCATCCCGCTGCCGACTCGTGACGGCCGGCTCTCGCCCCAGCAGGTCGAGGCTGCCTTCATCCGCACCGGCGACGAGCACTACGCCCAGCCCCGCGTGGTCTCGGTCACGCAGTCCTCCGAGTACGGCACGGTCTACCCACTCGTTCAGCTCCGCGCGATCGCCGACGTCGCCCACGCCCACGGCGGCTACCTGCACGTCGATGGCGCCCGGCTCGCCAACGCCGCGGTCTCGCTCGGCGTCGAGCTCGACGAGATCACCTCGCGCGGCGCCGTGGACGTCCTCTCGTTCGGCGGGACCAAGAACGGTGCTCTCGGCGCCGAGGCGGTCATCGTCTTCAACCCCGCGCTCGCCGCCCACTTCAAGCACGTCCGCAAGACGCTGATGCAGCTCAACAGCAAGATGCGCTTCACCAGCGCCCAGCTCCTCGCACTGCTCTCCGGCGACCTCTGGCGCCGCAACGCCGCCAACGCCAACGCCATGGCCCAGCGGCTCGCGAAGGCCGTCGCGGGCTTGCCCGACGTGGAGCTCACCCAGCCCGTCGAAGCCAACGCGGTGTTCGCCCGCATCCCTCAGGCCGTCATCGACCAGGTCCCCAGCCAGTTCCCGTTCTACATGTGGGACGACGCCGCCCGCGAGGCGCGCTGGATGTGCTCCTGGGACACCACCGAGGACGACGTGGACGCCTTCGCTGCCGCCATCCGCCGGTGCGTCCGCCCCGCGTGGGACGCCAGGCCTCCGAGGTAGACTGACAACGCTGTCGCACCCGGACGCCCACTCCGCCTCCCTGGCGAGGCACGGTGCTGGCGGCACGCGAAATGCTTCGGGAACGTCGATTGCCGAACCCTCTCTTGGAGTGAGCCATGCAGCTCTTCGCCGCCAGCGTCGCCGAGGCCGCCGAGTCGTTCCTTCACGCGGGCTACATCTCCGCGTACCCGCGCACGCTCATGCACCTGCCTTCTGGCGAGCCGAAGCTGCAGCTCGACGTCACCGAGGCACTGCGGCTCGAGGGCGAGACCCTGGCCGCGGCATCGCAGGCCAGTGACACCACCGCCGCGGCGATCACGGCGGCGGGGCCCTGGTTCCAGGTCCTCCTCGGAGCGGCGCTCGTCTGTGGCGCGCTGCTGGCGTGGCTGCTGCTGCGCGACCGCGTCGGCGCTGCGACCCGGCGCTGGATGCCGGCCGTGGCGTCCCTGGCCGTGGTCGTCGCCTTCGTGGCGTGCGAAGCGAAGATCTCGCTGCCCACGGTCCCGCCGTGGCAGGGCGTCGCCGTGCAGAAGTACGCCAACCCGCAGCAGGCGACGGTCGCGCTCCTGAACGGCATCGTGGCCGACGGCATCGTCAACGTAGGGGCGGAGATCGACTCGCTCGCGAACATCCAGAACGAGGTGGGGCTCCCGAAGAAGAAGCTGACGCAGGGCGAGACCTACGCGCTCAAGACCTACGGCCTGGACGGCTGGGGCAAGGAGCTGCGGCTCGCCAAGACCGAGGCGGCGAAGGGCGAGGAGTCGGCGAAGTACGCCGTGACCAGCGCTGGCGCGGACGGCGCGTTCGACACTGCCGACGACGTCTCCCTCTCCGTGCAGCAGGGCACCGACTCGAACTGGGACAGCAACCGCTGGGGCTTCTTCGTGAACGACGCGACGCCGACCGTCCTCTTCCACCGCTGGACCGGAAAGCACTTCCGCTACACCGACGCCACCGCCGCCGAGGCGATCGCCGGGTCCCAGAAGTTCGACGTGGCCTCGAAGGAGGCTCTCTCGAGCGCCTCCACCGGCCTGACCACCCGCTACCAGCAGGCCTCGACCGGCCTCGCGCACAAGCCGCTCTTGCTGCTCGTGTACTGAAGGACCGGCGCTTGCCCAGCCCGCGCTCCCGAGACGTTGGCGACGCCGCGCTGCTCGGCGGGACGCTGCTCGCGCTGATCGGTCTGCAGGCCGCGCTCGCGTCCTCTCCCGACGCGGGCGTGCTCCGGGACCTCCTCCCCAACTTGCTCCTCGGCGGCGTCGGGCTCGCCTGGCTGCTCCGTCGGGCGACACGGGTCACCCTCTCCCGCGGCCGGCGCCCGGTGCTCGCATCGGTCTTCGTGCTGGTGGCGTTGGCCGGCGTCGCTGTCTTCGCAGCGTTGTGGCCACGGGCGGGCACGCCGTCTCGCTCCTCGCCGCTCGTGGTGATCCTCGTCGCGCCGCTGGCCGAAGAGCTGTACTTCCGCGGCGCCTGGCTCGACTTCGGGGCGCGGACCCTGGGACAGCCCGCAGCGGTCGTACTGGCGAGCGCGCTGTTCGGGCTGGTGCACCTGCCGCAGGGCCTCCACCTCCTGATGTTCGCGGTCTCGCTCCCGCTCTGCCTCGTCGCGCTGGCGACCGGGAGCGTGGTCTGGGCCTTCGGCGCACACGCGCTCTGGAACGCCCTCGCGGTGGTGAACCGGCTCCCGCCGGGCGAGCGGCTCCTGCCCGTGACCCTGGCAATCGCCGCGTCGGCGCTCACCCTGACCGCCTCGCGCGCACTGAGGACCCGGGATGTCTCCTGAGCACCTCGTGGCCCCTGCGCCCGACCTCGTGGACCGTCGAGGCGACCGGCTGCTCCTGGTCTGGGGCGGCCTTGCGCAGTGGCTGGTGGTGGACGAGGAACTGCGCTCGCTGCTCGCGCTCTTCGACGGCAGGAAGACCCTGACCGAGGTCGTCGCGGCGCATGCCCAGGCCTTTCGGAAGCCGGCGCCACAGGTCGCTGCGGAGCTCTCTCCCATCGTCCAGGAGCTGCGGCGTCGGCGGGTCCTCTCGCCCGCGGGTTGCGCGCCTGAGCCGCGCCCGAGCAAGGAGCCCCGGCTCGCGAACCTCACCTGCAACCTCACCAACGCGTGCAACCTGCACTGCCGCTTCTGCTACACGCGCGACCACCGCTCGCCCGAGGTGCCCATCGGTCTGCTGATGGACCGCATCGCCGAGGGGCGCCACCTGCTCGCGGACGAGGCCTCGTTCATCCTCCTCGGCGGCGAGCCGACGCTGCGCCCGGAGCGGCTGCTCACGGCCATCGAGCGCGCGGAGGGGCTCTTCCGCCAGCCCGTGCTCGTCTCTACGAACGGGACCCTCCTCACCGACGAACTGGTCGAGAAGCTGGCGGCCCGGCGAGTGGAGGTCCAGGTCTCGCTCGACGGTCCCACGGCCGAGCTGCACGACGCGGTGCGCGGCGAGGGCGTTTTCGCGAAGGCCACCCAGGCCGTGGAGCGGCTCGCGCGGGCGGGCGTCCCGACCATCGTCTCCATGGTCTTCCTGCGCACGACCCCCAAGCTGTTCGAGCCGATGCTGGACCTTGCGCTGCGGCTCGGGGCACGCGAAGCGCGGTTCATCCCCATGCGGCGCATCGGCGCCGGGCTGGGCTGCTCGACCGAGGCACCCGAGCTGCCGCCTGCCCTGGAGGCGCTGCTCGAGGTCCTGGGACGCAGGCCCGAGCTGGGGCGGCTCTTGGGCCGGGACTACTTCTCGGTGCAGGTCGCGCTGGCGCGGTTCGCCGGGTCGCGCGACGGCTGCGGGCTGGGGACGGACGTGGGCTTCATCGACGCCGACGGCACCTTCTACCCCTGCCCGAACCACTGCACCCCGGCGATGGCCTGCGGCGACCTCGCGGACGCGACGCTCGAGGACCTGTTCCTGCGCTCGAAGGTGATGACCCGGCTGCGCGAGGTCTGCCGCGTGGAGAACTACGCGGGCTGCCGCGCCTGCCCGTTCCGGCACTGGTGCGCGGGCGAGTGCCGGGGAGAGGCCGTGGCCGTGTCGCAAGACCTGACCGCGCCGCCGCCCGGGTGCACCGGCCTGCAGCAGGTCTTCCGGAGAATCCTGTGGCTCCTGGCCGACGGGGACACCAGGCTCGGGGCCACGGCGCAGGTGCACGGGCGACGAGCAAGCGCGCAGATGCTGTAGTCCCCTGGTCCTGCACGCGCGTCAGCGTGTGAACCCGCGCCCTGTCGTTTGCGACGCCCAGACGGCGAGCAGGTTGCCAGCTGGGCAATCTATTCGTGCCCTCCCTCGCAGGCCGCAGCTAGCATCCGCGTTCACTCGGGTGCGCGAGGAGGCGGTCATGCGATTCCACGTGGGGGCAGTCCTGGTTGCATCGGCGCTCTCAGCCTGTGGTACGTCGCTCAGCGCGCGGCCCGGTGCCGACGCGGCGAGCGAGGCTGAGGACGCAAGCAGGGTCGCGGATGCCTCGTCGCCCGACGCGGACACCTTCGACGCTGCCCTGACTTCGGATGCCGAGCTCGGGCCTGACGCGGGCTGCGCCTCCGAGTGCGTCCCTGGCGCGCGGCGCTGTGAAGGCACACGGGTGCAGACCTGTGAGTCGCGTGGAGAGTGCGGGACGTGGGGAGCGGCCGCCGACTGTCCGGCCGACGAAGCGTGCCTCGTCGAGGGGCGGTGTCTCCCCGTCTCGGACACGATCCTCTTCGTTGCTACGGACGGCGACGATGCCTGGTCCGGCAGCCTCGCGACTCCCTCGCCGAAGGGTGACGACGGTCCGCTCGCAACTCTCACCGGCGCGCGTGACCGCCTGCGGAAGCTGCGTACAGCGGGCGCGCTGACGGCCGGAGCGCGAGTCCTGGTGCGCGAAGGGACCTACCCCCAGGAGGGTCCGGTCGTGCTCGAGGCGAAGGACTCGGGCAAGCCCGGCGCTCCGACGATCATCGAGGCGTATCCCGGACAGCGTCCGCTCATCAGCGGGGGAAGGGCCGTCCCGGGGTGGAAGGCCGCAAATGGTCGCTGGACCGTCGCGCTGCCGGACGTTGCGGCGGGCAAGTGGTGGTTCAGCGCGCTGTGGATGAACGGGCAGCGCCGCACGCGCGCCCGCTCCCCGAACCAGGGCTACTTCTACACCGCGGGCACCGTGAAGCCGGATGCCACGCACCCGGACTGGGACCGGCGCGCGTTCAAGTTCGGCAACGGGGACATCCAGCAGTTCCAGAACCTCGCCGACGCCGAGGTGGAGATCTTCCACGCCTGGTGCACCTCGCGGCAGCGCATCGCCTCGGTGGATCTGCAGAACAACGTCGTGGAGTTCACCGGGCTCGACCGGGCGTACGAGTCCTTCGGGCCGCGCCAGCGCTACGTCGTCGAGAACGTCCCCGAAGCGCTCGACGAGCCGGGCGAGTGGTACCTCGACCGCGCCACCGGCGTGCTCAGCTACCTGCCGCTCCCGGGCGAGAAGCTGGAGGACCTGCGGGCGATCGCTCCCGTCGCGACGCAGTGGCTCAAGTTCACTGGCACCGCGACGGACCCGGTTCACGACCTCGAGGTGCGCGACCTGCGCTTCGCGCACGCGGACTGGCTGGTGGGCCCGAAGGGCGTCCCCGACGGTCAGGCCGCCACGGTGATGGGGGCCGCGATCGAGGCGACTCACGCTCGGGCGATCGAGCTGTCGGGGTTGGAGGTCGCGCACGCGAACGGGTACGGCGTCTGGTGGAGGACCGGCAGCCAGGCCTGCGCGATCCGCCGGAGCGAGCTCACGGACCTGGGCGGTGGCGGCGTGCGCATCGGCGAGACCGCGGAGACCGCGACCGACCACGTCACCGTCGACAACTGCTGGATCCACGACGCGGGGAAGGTGCTCAAGGGCGCCATCGGGGTGTGGATTGGACGCAGCAGCTTCAACCAGGTGCTGCACAACGAGATCTCGGACCTCTTCTACTCGGGCGTCTCGGTGGGCTGGAGCTGGGGCTACGCGGCGAGCACGGCGCACGACAACGTGGTGGCGCACAACCACATCCACCACCTCGGCCAGGGCGTGCTCAGCGACATGGGCGGCATCTACACCCTGGGCGTCTCTCCCGGGACGCGGCTGCTGCACAACCACATCCACGACGTCCAGGACTTCTCCTACGGAGGCTGGGGCCTCTACACCGACGAGGGCAGCTCGCAGATCGAGCTGCGCGACAACCTGGTGCACTCGACCCGGTCGGCGCCCTTCCACCAGCACTACGGAGAGGACAACCTCGTCGCCAACAACATCCTCGCCTTCGGGGGCGAGGGGCAGCTCCGGCGCTCCCGGGAACACGCGGACGACCAGCACTCCTTCGACATCAAGAACAACCTGGTGGTGAGCAACGACGGGTGGATCCTCGAGGGCGTCTGGAGCAACGGCCTCTTCACTCGCGAGAAGAACCTCTACTGGGACGTGAACGCTCCAGCGCTGCTGCAGTGCCGGACCCTCGCGGAGGTCCAGGCGTCAGGGCAGGACCTGGGGAGCGTGATCGCCGACCCGCTCTTCGTGGACCCGACGCACTTCGACTTCCGTCTGAAGCCCGAGTCGCCTGTCACCGCCAGCGTCGGCTTCGTGCCCTTCAGCCTCGACGACTTCGGGCTCTACGGGGACGAGGAGTGGACCGCCCGCCCCGGGAGCATCGCTCGTGGTCCTTCGTACCTGCCCGCGTGGCCACCCGCCGCCGACCTGTCGGAGGGCTTCGAGGGGACCGCGGTGGGGTCGGTTCCGGCGCTGCTCACGGTGCAGGGCGTGAAAGCCGGGGCGAGCATCGCGGTCACGGCGGAGCAGGCGCGGACCGGCACGCAGGCCTTGAAGCTCCAGGACGCGAAGGGGCTGGACCCGACCTGGACGCCCTACTGCTACTTCCAGCCGAAGATCCGCTCGGGGAAGGTGACGGCGACGTTCGCGCTCTGGCGTTCAGCGGGCGCGAGGCTCTTCGTCGAGGAGCGCGATGATCGCAGCCCGTACGTCGCGGGCCCGACCCTGCGCGTGAGCGAGACCGGTGCGCTGACGGCCTCCAACAAGAGCCTGGGCGTGACGGTCCCGCCGGAGACCTGGACCCGGTTCACCACCACCGCGACGCTGGGGAGGGCCACCGGTCTCTACGACCTGACGGTGCAGGTCGCCGACCAGCCCGCGAAGGAGTTCCACGGGCTGGGCGCGCAGGACGCGGCGATGTGCAACCTGTCCTGGTTCGGCTTCGTGGCGGACGGCGATGCGGATTCCGTCGTGTACCTCGACGACGTGTCGGTGAACACGGCGCACTGAGGAGGTTGACCCATGGCGACGCGAGTGCCCCGAACCGGTGAGTGGTTCGAGCGCAAGGTCGCAGTCTTGCGCGGCGCCCCCGACCGCCCGCGCGACGCGAAGGCGCTGCTCGCCGCGGTCCTCGCAGCTCCGGACGACGATGCCCCCCGCCTCGTCTACGCCGACTGGCTGATGGAGCAGGGCGACCCCCGGGGCGAGTTCATCGCGGTGCAGTGCGAGCTGGCGAGCCTGGGCGAGGCAGAGGCGGCGCGAGCCACGGAGCTCCGTGCGCGCGAGGCGGAGCTGCTCGCCCGGCACAAGAAGGACTGGGTCGGCCACTTCCCCGGCTCGCGCACCGAGTACGGCATCGTCGGCGGGAGGACGTGGGTCAAGGGCAGCCCGACCAGGTGGACCTTCGAGCGCGGGTTCGTCCGCTGGGTGGCGATGCAGACGCAGGACTTCGTCGCCAACGCCGAGGGGCTCTTCGCCTCCGAGCCGGTGTACGGCGTGCACCTCACCGACCCGAGCGTGCAGCTCCTCGTGGAGCAGTGTCCGGGGCTCGAGCGGCTGCGCATGCTGGACCTGTCGCGGGTCCGGCTGAAGGAGCAGGGAGCGCGCAGCCTCTTCGGCGCCCGCCGCTTCGAGTCCCTGGAGGTCCTGAACCTCACGCTCTGCGGCCTGGGAGTGAAGGGCACCCAGGCGGCGATCGACGCGTGCGCGGTCGCGGCGTTCCCCAGGCTGGAGACGCTCCAGCTCTGGGAGAACGCGCTCGGCGACAAGGGTGCCGTGGCGCTCTCGAGGTGGCCGATCCTGGGCCAGCTCTCGACGCTGGAGCTGGGCAAGAACCGGGTCGGAGCGAAGGGCGGAAGCGCGCTCGCCGAGTCCCCGTTCCTCCAGCGCATCGAGCAGCTCTCGCTCGTCGCCAACGCGCTCGGGGAGGCCGAACAGATGCTGCGTGCCCGCTTCGGCAGCCGGGTGCGGCTTGCGTTCGGCGAGCCTTGAGTGGCCTCCGCTCGCACGCTTGCCACAGCCCCCTGATC